>JAICGZ010000081.1 GCA_025922875.1 Pyrinomonadaceae bacterium | reverse complement strand
ATCCGGGTGTATTTCGATCTCTTCCTGCCGGAACATCTTGATTCCGGTGTAAACGAGGAACCCGCCGAAAATGTAGATAATCCAGTGAAACCGTTCGATCAGCTCCGCGCCCACGAAGATCATCGTCAGGCGCATTATCAGTGCACCCATCACGCCCCAGAAAAGCACGCGATGTTGAAACTGCGCGGGTACCCTGAAGTACGAAAAGATTAAAAGGAAGACAAAAAGATTATCGACCGACAGAGATAGCTCGATTATGTAGCCGGTAAGAAACTCAAATCCCCGCTCAGAGCCTTGATAATGAAAGACAAGTCCGCCAAAGATCAGAGCCAGCGTCACCCATACGCTGCTCCAGATCCACGCTTCGCGGTACTTGATTGTGTGAGCTTTGCGATTGAAGAGCCCGAGATCAAGGCTCAGCATGGTGAGAATGAATAGACTAAATCCTACCCACAACCAGGTTGAGCTTATTGGGTCCATTGAGGGACGTAAAATAGCATCTGAGTTCCGATGGAATCAAACGGGTGCCGGTGGAGAGGTACTGATCGACAGTTGCAGCGCTTCCCGCGTCTCACATACAATCCGCAGTTTCTGAAAGGTAATAAACAATGCTCAAACAACTAGGACGCCTCGAAAGAACGCGCAACATCGTGATTCTGGGATTTGCCATCCTGATGGCCGTGAGCCTCGTGTTTTTCTATGCTCCGGGCCGCAGCGCCAGCAATATCGACCCCACCAGAAACACGGAAGTCGTTGCTAAAGTCGGATCATCACGCATTACTGTGGCCGACGTCGCACGTATCAGAGAAAACTACGCGCAGATGCTTGGCGGGCGCATGAGCCTGGCCCAGTTGGGCGGCAACAAGCGTTTCCTCGAAGGCTTGATCAGCAAGCACGTGATTTTGCATGAAGCAGAGCGCCTGGGCCTTGGCGCCAGCGACGCCGAACTCGCCGATAAGATTCGCAAACAGTTCTCTGACGCTTCGGGGCAGTTTGTCGGGTTTGAGAGATACAAAGAATCGGTGACCGCTCGTTATGGCGACATCGAGGAGTTTGAAGACGAGGTTCGCGCCGACATCGCGCAGGAAAAACTGCGAGCGTTTGTTAGCGCAAGCGTGAATGTTTCTGACGCTGAAGTGCAGGAAGAGTACACGCGGCGTAATACGTCGTTTGATGTCAGTTACATAGCTGTGTCAGCGGACGAGCTTGCGGAAAAGATTCAACCGAGTGAGGACGAACTGCGCAGCTATTACGAGAGTCACAAGACGGATTACCGTTATCTCGAGCCGCAGAAGAAAGTTCGTTACGTCTTTGTCGATACTGAAAAAGTCGGCGCCAAACTTCAGATTCCCGACGCGGATTTAAAGGCAGAGTTCGACACTCTCAGTCCCGAGTTCAAACGTGCGGGCGTAAAGATTCAGCAGATCGTCTTGAAAGTGGCACGCAAGGATCTCGACCCGCAGGTTGAACAGAAAGCAAAAGACCTCATCGCCAAACTGGGTGTTGCCGGCGGCGCCACACCTGAGGCTGCCTTCGCTGAAGCTGCGAAAGGGAACTCTGAAGATCCGGCGACCGCGAGGAACGGCGGGTTCTTAGCGGCTCCGTTTAAAAAGAACCCTAACAAGGTGCATGGATTGTATGACCGGGTGTTGGACATGCAGCCGGGACAGATCTCTGACATTCCAATTCGCTACGCTGGTGACTGGTACATCCTGCGTCGTGGGGATGATGTTCCAAAGACGTTTGAAGAAGCGAAGCCGGAGTTGTTGGTTTCGTTGAGAAATCGCCGCGGATACGGAGAGGCGTTCCAGATCGCGCAGAAGGCTCACGCGCGTTTACAGGAAACAAAAGACGCGCAAAAAGTCGCACAGGAACTAGCCGCCGAAGCCAATATGAAGCCGGCTGACATGGTTCGTGAGACGCCTTTCGTCAAGCCCGGTGATGATGTGCCTGACATCGGAAGCAATCAACAGTTTGAGCAGACTTTGGCTAAGCTCGAAAACCCGAATGATGTCGGTGACGCCACCGGCATCAAAGGCGGCTTCGCTATTCCCATGCTGCTCGAGAAAAAAGAGCCGCGTATCCCGGAGTTTGAAGAGGTCAAAAACAAAGTCGCCGATGCGATCAAAAAGGAGCGTGCGAAAGAACAGCTCGAGCAAAGAGCCAAAGACCTGGCCGCGAGTATCAGTGGGCCAGATGCGATCAAGGCAGCCGGTGAGAAGGAAGGATACGCTGCGGGCGTTCAAGAAGGATATAAGCTCGGATCATCACTCGGAGAGGCAGGCACAAGCGCTGCTCTTGACGATGCGATCTACAGCTTGAAGCAGGGCGAGTTTACTAAGACGCCGATCAGGGTTGACGACAAATGGGTGATAGTTGGCGTCACCAGGAAAGTTGACGCCGATCAGTCAGGGTTTGCTACACAGCGAGATACGCTGAAGCAGTCGATGATCAGCGAACGACAGGAGCAGGTGTTTGAAGATTATGTCGCCGGCGTGCAGCAACGGATGAAGCAGCGCGGCGACATCGAGATCTACGAAAACGTACTGGCCCAGTTAGAGGAGTCTGAACCGGCAGCGGAGCCGATCCTTCCTCCAGGTTTGAACTTCCCAACCAAGTGAACCACAGATTACACGGATAAGACGCGGATTCGATTAAGAATCCGCGTGGTATCAGTAAACGTGTAATCCGTGGCTAATTTCCGATCAGTGGCGCAACCTCAGCCTGCGCCACGGAAATCTTGACCTGCAACTCGTTTGCGTCGGCGACAATGCTCATGTTCGACAAAGCACTCTTCGCCAAAACGCCTTTTGCTCCCGACAAACGTCCCACCAGCAACGCGCCAAATTGCTTTAGTCCCTCGAGTGTGTCTCCGAGGTTTTTGGCTGCCTGAGCATTGACGGCTCGCGCGGCGAGAAGCAGTTGAAGATCGGTCTGAGTAGTGGCCACTGATCCATACACCTGACGCAGCGTTCTCAAATCGGCGGCGATCGGAGCGTTGCCGATATCAAGGTTTCCAATCAACCGTTCAGATACGTTACTGCCGAAGCCTATGACCGCGTTCGGATCGCGACTGGCTAGTGCGATTAGTTCCGCATTCGCTAACTTTCGCAGAGTGCTCGAGTCAATCACTGCGCGAACTCCAGCAGGATCTCCGAGGGCCAACGTGTTCGCACTGAGTGGCGCAGCCGCGAGTTCTCGAATGGCGAAGTTGAAAACGCCGAGGACCCTGATGTGTTCGTCAAGCGTGAAAATGTATACGGTTTTATCGCGATACTTTTCTTCGCGATACTTTCCGTTCGAGGCGACTCGACCGGCTGCCACCATCGCAGCCGAACTGAAGCTACCGTTGGCCAGTGCAACTGTTTGTACTTTGGTTACACCTTCAGCCGGATACGTGAAACGAACACCAAACGCGATCTCCTCAAACATGCGTGGGTCGAGGCCGGTGCGATCCTTGAACCGATCGATGCCTGCGTTAACGTCGGCGAGCTTCACTGGATTGTTAGCCAGCATGCGCGGCATCGCTTCGCTTAAAAGCTGTTTCATTTTCACGTGGGCCACCGCGTCTGATTCGGGCAGCGAGCCCATCAGACCCGGCGAAACGGTAGCGGCAACATTGCGCCCACGCGTTTGCGCCTGGCCGATACTGGCGGCAGTCAGAGCGGTCATTAGGATAAGTGCGAGGTTCAGAAGTTTTCGTTTCACTACCAATTGCCTTTCCGGGAAAGAGATTCTTACAGGATTTTGCTCAGGATCATCGTGTAAATCATGTAAATCCTGTGAAATGACTGTCCGATGCCTGAATTCAATGCCGAGGTTGCTAATCAGCCCTTATCAATAGCTTGCGAAGCTCACTGAATGCAATTTTTTTATAATCGTCTGGAATTTGAAAAATCTCCCTTTCAACATCGGTCCCCACGTCTGAAAGTTCCATCGTGATTTTCGTCCCGTCTGCTGACGTCGTCTCGGATCTGACAGGCATGTTCAGTGTTTCATCGATCCAGATCAGTGTCTCACTCAGGCTGACGTTTCCTGGAGTAGAACTGTTAACAACGATCCGGTACTTGTTTGTGTTACGCCCGCCAATCAGTTCGGTTGCGATCTTCTGATAACTCGTGTTGGTTGCATCGCCGTGCAACAAACCTTCGGGGGAGATCTCCTCGTCACCACCCTGACTGAAGTCAGTCTCGTACGCGAGGTCTGCGTACACCTTGTCCTCAGGCAACAAAACAAATCTTCCCTCAGGCACATCGAGATAAGCGACCCTCTTTGAGGACCTTTCAGATTCATCGCGACGCAGTTCGCCATCCCGGGCGATCGAGTTTTTCGTCACCACAGTCTTACCATCCGCTGTAACGATCGTGATGGTGCGAGTGGCGCGGTAACGATCGGGTTCTTTGGTTTGAAAAGGAGGAGTTGACGAGACTATGGTGTCCGGAGAAACGACCGGGGTGGTTGAGGGCTCGTTTTGCGACCGGCACGCAGCAAACAGCAGCAAAGACAGTAAGACACATTTTGTAGGGGTGGCCCTCCGTGGCCACCCCTCTTCGCGACTCATACTCGTTCCAGCAACAGCGCGAGTCCCATGCCGCCGCTGACGCACAACGTCGCTAATCCCAGTTTCGCCTGTCTCTTTTGCATCTCATAAATCAGAGTCGTCGTAATACGAACGCCGGTGCAGCCGATCGGATGACCGAGCGCGATCGCGCCGCCGTTAACGTTCAGACGATCCGCACCCAAACCAAGTTCACGATCACAGGCAATCACCTGCGCCGCGAACGCTTCGTTTAGTTCGATCAAATCGATCTCTGAAATCGTAAGACGCTGTCGTTCTAACAGCCTGCGCACGGCAGGCACTGGACCAATTCCCATGATCTCGGGCGCAACTCCGCAGATTTCATAATCGACGATTCGCGCTTGAGGCGTGGTTCCGAAACGCTTCAGTCCTTCTTCGCTCAACACGACCACGGCTGCGGCGCCGTCCGTGATGCCTGACGAATTACCGGCAGTCACGCTGCCGTCTTTGGAAAACACGGGCGGCAGTTTCGCGAGATCCGCGAGCGTCGTGCCCGCGCGGCAATGTTCATCCTGCGCAAAGCTCGTGGCCTCACCTTTTTTGCCGCTGATCTCGAGCGACATCGTTTCATCTTTAAATCTTCCCGACTCAATGGCCGCTTGTGCCTTCTGCTGCGATCTCAACGCGAATTCATCTTGTTCGTTTCTCGAGATCTCATATTGCCGGGCAAGCTTCTCCGCGGTTTGGCCCATCAACAGTCCTGACAGCGGGTCACTGAAGCCGTCGCGATACATTCCATCAACGAGTTGCGTGTTGCCCATACGCATGCCCCAGCGTGCGCCTTCAGCGAAGTAAGGCACGCGCGACATGCTTTCGGTTCCGCCGGCAAGCACGACATCTCCACGACCCAATATAATCTCCTGCGCCGCGAGAATGATCGCCTTGAGTCCGGAACCGCAAGCCTGATTGATCGTGGCCGCGGGGACCGTTTCGGGCACTCCTGCACGCCAGGTAATCTGCCGTGCGATGTTTGGTCCACCTCCGGCCTGTCGTGCGCAACCCCAGATCGAATCGGTAATTTGATCGGCCGCTACACCGGCACGACTCAGGCTTTCTTTGGCAACCGCAACACCAAGATCAGCCGCGGTCCACGAGGCAAGCGTTCCGCCAAATCTGCCAATCGGTGTTCTTACTGCTCCCGCAAGATAAACGTTCTTCATGAGTTGACCAAAAATGGTAGCACAGGGTAGAAGTAACGTCGAAACACGACGATCTCTGTGCGTCCTCTGTGGTTGCACAGAGAAAGAACCTCACATGCTTCAACTCGAATCCGCATTCGAACAGATCGCCTCACTCTTTCGTCAACACGCCGAATGGTTATACGTCTCCAGTGATGGCACAACTCACACCCTGCATAGAGACGAGATCGATATCGCCATCTCTCATGAAAAACTTGTGTTCTCTTGCTGGACTGAAAAAGGAAATCGACTGTGGCGCATTGTGAGTTGGGATTGGAACGGCCAATCACTCGCGTTGCACGCATCGCGCAAGATGGGCGCCGAGCTCTCGCTGATTGAACTCATCCCGCGCACCTCGGCTAAGTCAGTTACCGCAACCATTCGAGCTGCGCGACAAGTCCGTTGCGAGCGCTTAGGCCGGCTTGCAGGTACGTTGCAAGCTGAGATGGTGATTGAGCGGTTAGGATTGAGTCGTGGTCCAAAGCCGGGACAGCCTGGTCGTTACGCACAGATTCTACTGCGGCGAAAACACGAAAGGGTTGCCGTCACGGGGCCAGTTGTTTCAACTCAACCCGCGGCCGTTGATGCCTTTCTATCATCAACGCTCTTGTGGTTCAGACGCACTTCGGATCGCATCAAGCCGCCACATGTGCAGCAACTCTGGTTAATCGTCTCGCCGGAGCTTCTCAAACCGCTGCTTTACCGTGTCGCACTGCTCCGCAGCAATTTGCAGAACATCATTCGAGTGTTCGCTGTCGATGATGATCTGACGTTGTTGGCTGAGGTCACATGTCCAACGAAAGATGAATTGTGGAAAAAGAAGCTGGCGCGTTTTCCTCCAGTCGCTGCTGCGAGCATCACTGAACCGACCTCAGCGATCATTGCGGAAGCGCCCGATGCCATCGACGTCGTACATGCACGTCACGGCGAGACACTCCGGTATTTTGGACTTCCTTTTGCGCGAGTGCGTTCGTTGCTCGGGACGCAAAGAGTCTGGTTTGGAATCGACCGCTCACATCGCAGGCTGCTCGAAGAGGCGACGTGGGCCGATTGGCAGAACCTCCTTCGCGACTTGCGCGAACATCGTTCAGCCGCAGCTATCGATCACCGGCATGCCTTTTATCGCGCCGCTCCCGAAGCGTGGCTGGAGTCACTATTGCGCCGCGACATAACAATGCTCGATCCGGGTTTGATCATTGCGCCACTGCATGCACAGTTCAGGACCGCACGCGGAGCGAAGCTCGGAATTAGACCAATTGATCTGCTGGCGTTGCGACAGGACGGCCGTTTGGTTGTGATCGAGTTGAAGGTGTCAGAAGATCGCGAGCACGTCTTGCAGGGCGCGGATTACTGGCGCCGTGTCGAGGCACATCGCCGGCGCGGACACATCACTCGGGCGCAACTCTTCGGTAATCGAACAATTAAAGACGAAGCGCCTCTCGTCTATCTCGTCGCGCCAACGCTGCGCGTCCACCCTTCCTTCCAAACCCTCGCGCATTGCATCTCCCACGAAATCGAAATTTATCGCTTCGACATCAACGAAGACTGGCGCTCGGGCGTCCGCGTCATGCGCCGCCTGCGCGTTAATTGACATTGACAAGAGGCGCCTTTAGCTAGTGTTTGACGAAGATACTTTCGGAGTCGTGGTGGCGAGCGGGTGGAGGCTTGGTGGCAGTGGCCGGCGTGGTCATGTGAGTCAGCGTATCGTCAGCCGAATAGATACCCGAAACGCGCATCTTGAATTCGTCGGGATTACTCGCGTTGTGCAGCGCCTCTTCGACTGTAATGAGTCGCGACTGGAGCAGGTGAAATAACGATTGATCGAATGTCTGCATGCCGTATTGAGACGTGCCGGCGGCGATCGCCTCTCGAATCAAGTAAGTCTTCTCTTCGTTGATGATGTGATCGCGAATGAACGCCGTTGAGACGAGCACCTCAATGGCCGGTACCCGACCTGCACCCTTTGCCGCTCGCACCAGGCGCATCGAAATCACGGCTTTGAGAATTCCCGCCAACTGAATGCGAACCGATTTTTGCTGGTGCGAGGGAAACGACGAAACGATACGCGTGATAGTTTCCGTCGCATCCAGTGTGTGCAGAGTTGAAAGAACCAGGTGGCCTGTTTCGGCGGCGGTCAATGCGGTTTCGATTGTTTCGTGATCGCGCATCTCGCCCACCAGTATCACGTCAGGATCTTGTCGCAACGCGCCGCGCAGAGCTTGCGCAAACGAAAGTGTATCGACGTCAACTTCACGTTGCGTAACAAACGACATCTTGTCGCGGTGCAGAAATTCGATGGGATCTTCGATGGTGACTATGTGCCCGCTGCGCGATCCGTTGATGCAGTCGATCATCGCGGCGAGAGTCGTAGACTTTCCCGAACCAGTCGCGCCGGTGACGAGGATCAATCCGCGGCGTTCTTCAGCAATCTTATCGATGACTGGCGGCAGGCCGAGTTGGGCCGCAGTCTTCGTCATGTCAGGAATGACGCGAAGTACAATGCTAACAGTGCCGCGTTGCTGAAAGATGTTTGCGCGAAAACGGCCCAGACCGGAGACACCGTAGCCGATATCCACTTCCGATACCTCTTTGAAGCGTTGCTTCTGCTTGTTGGACATCATCGAGAACGCCATGTCCAACGTGTCTTCCGGTTTCAGGCGCGGAGCATTCTCGACCGGGTGAAGTTCACCGCCGATACGCATGACCGGGAACGCCCCCACCTTCAGGTGGAGATCGGAAGCGTTATGACCGCATGCGACTCGAAGCAGATCATCGATTTTTATGGCCATTAAGTATCTGAAAATCCTTGCAGAGATTTAGAAAGGCTTTGGTGGAGTGCTAACGCGGGAGGGCGCGCAGGGCTATTTGACTATAGCTTGAGGCTGTTTAATCCGTCAATAATTCTGTTGGGGCAGTTTCCCGCAAAGGCGCAAAGGGGCAAAGTAAGAACCAAGTTGTTCTTTGCCCTTTGCGCCTTTGCGGAAAACTCGTCTTAGTCTTGTGCGGCAGTTTGGAAAGACAGAATTGGAGCGGTATCACTGTCGTCCTTCGCAATCTTCCCCGGCGTGAAGCCGTTATTGTCCGCGGGCTTCTGCTCCCTGACATACGTGAGCCAATCGCCGGGCGCCGGCCGCTCGCCTTTGGTGATTTCGAAAAATACCTTTTGAATCTTTTCGGTTATCGGCCCACGCCCACCGCGGCCAACAGTGATGCGGTCGACGGATCGAATCGGCGTGATTTCGGCGGCCGTGCCGGAGAAGAAGAGTTCGTCGGCGACATAGAGCGCGGCGCGCTGAATGGTCCGTTCTTTAATTGTTATGCCCAGTTCCTGACAGATCTGAATCACACTGTCGCGTGTGATGCCCGGAAGAATCGAAGAAGACAGTGGCGGTGTTAGAAGAATGTCGCCCGTGACCAGGAAAATATTCTCGCCGGAACCTTCCGACACGTAGCCACGATCGTCGAGCGCAATGCCTTCCGCGAAACCGTTCAGCAGCGCTTCCATCTTGATCAGCTGCGAGTTCATGTAGTTTGCGCCGCTCTTGGCCATTGCGGGCATCGAGTTTGGCGTCAAACGGTTCCACGTTGAAACGCAAACGTCCACGCCCTGCTCGATAGCTTCGTCGCCGAGATATTTACCCCAGTCCCACGCGCCGATGTAGCAGGCAAGCGGGTTTGGGAATGGATTAACACCAAACGCCGGATGCTCTTCGTCAAGACTGCGAAACAGGATAGGCCGCACGTAGCACTGGTCCATCCCGCTGCGTTTGACTATTTCGATCGCTGCCGTACATAACTCGTCCAGGGTCCACGGGTGGTCCATACGATAAATCTTTGCTGAATTCAGAAAACGCTGCATGTGTTCGCGCAGGCGGAAGACGGCTGGACCTTGCTTGGTCGAGTAGCAGCGAATGCCTTCGAAAATACTCGAACCATAGTGCAGGACATGCGACATCACGTGCACCTTCGCATCCTTCCAATCGATAAACTCTCCGTCATGCCAAACAACGTCTACGATGCGTGGTGTTTTAATGTCTTTGGTGTTGCCGTCTTTTGAGAACATATTGTTTACTCCTTTTTAGGATATACCGCGGCGATCGAAGGGGAAGGCCTTCGTCCTTGCCGCGCAGAACACTACAACAAGCGGGAAAACCGATCCGTGTTACGTGCGCTAGTGGGTTTCAAACGGGCACAATACAGCAGTTGTCCCACGCTTTGCAAGAACGCTACTGTAATAATACTTACGTAACATCGGAGATGCGACCCTTTAAACTAAAGATGATTAACGAGTGGATCTTTTCCACAAACCCGCGAAAATTTCTCACAATTCGCATCATGATTACCTTCTTTTTGCTCTCGGCGTTTCTTTCCGCCTGCTATAACAACAAAATGAACCAGGACAAACAAAACACACCCATGAGCCAAAATACTGCCAGTGATCCGCTCTCAATTCATCAACGCGCCATCGCCGTCGATATGCACGCTGATACCGCACAGCGCCTGTTGGACGAACACGTAGATATTCAGCAGCAACTTAGCGACGGCCACTTTGACGCGGTGCGCGCGAAGGCCGGCGGGTTGGACGCGCAGTTCTTTTCAATCTGGGTTGAGCCGCAGTTGTTTGGTGGAGGCGGTGCGAGGGCGATGAAGCGGGCTGACGAGCAAATCGCGGCGGTTAGGGAACTCGCCGAAAAACATCCCGAGACGTGGTTGCTGGCCACTTCCGCCGAAGACATCCGGCGCGCGGTGCGTGAAGGAAAAATCGCGGCATTGATGGGACTTGAAGGGGGATATGCGATCGATGAACGGCTGGAGAATGTTCAGCGCTATTACGATCTGGGAGTTAGATATATGTCGCCGGCGTGGAGTATCAGTACGAGTTGGGCAGGTTCTTCGGGTGATGATGTTGGTCTAACGCGCGGGCTCAACGACTTTGGAAAGAGTGTAGTGCGCGAAATGAACCGGCTCGGGATGATGGTTGATGTGTCACACGTGTCAGACCGGACGTTCTGGGATATCGTGAACACGTCTACGGCGCCAGTCGTGGCGACTCACTCGGCGTGCAGAGCTATCGCTGATGTTCCGCGAAATTTAACTGACGATATGATCCGCGCGCTGGCAAAGACGGGCGGCGTAGTTAATGTAATCTTCTATCCGGAACACCTTGAACCCGGCTGGCAGACGCTCAAGAAAAAGGTTGACGCCGAAATTGCGACGATGGTCCAGCAAGCATCAAACGCTGAGCCCGGCGGTGCAGTCCACAAGAAGCTTGCACGCGATCGAGTGCGAACACGCGAATTTGCGCGCCGGCTGCCGCCTGTTAAAGTCTCACGCATAGTGGATCACATTGATCATATCGTGAAGCTGGTTGGGGTGGACCACGTCGGTATAGGTTCTGATTTTGATGGCGTACAGATCACGACATCCGATCTCGCTACAGTCGCTGACTTACCAAATCTTACGAAGGAACTTTTGCGACGTGGTTACACTGAAAGTGACGTTGAGAAAATTCTTGGTGGGAACATGTTGCGAGTGATGGAGGCGCTCCACTAAAGAAAAGAAGTAGATGCCGAAAATTGGTTTTCACGCTCCAATCAAGGGGGGTGTTCACAACGCGCTGATAGTCGCAAAAGATACAGGCTGCGACACAGTACAACTCTTCTCTCGCAATCCACGCGGGTGGATGGCGAAGCCGCTAACACTCGAAGACGTTCTCCTGTTCCGAAAGATTCGCAAGCAAACTAAGCTCTCGCCGGTGTTGATCCACTGCAACTACCTCGTGAATCTCGCGGCGGCTGACGATCTGATGTTGCAGAAATCGCGACTATCCTTTCGTGAGGAAGTCGAGCGTGCGTTACTTCTCGGGGTTGATTACCTGGTGGTCCATCCGGGAAGCGCGCGCGGCGCGTGCGAGGTTGACGGGATTTCGTTGTGTGCTAAAAGCCTGAAAATCGCCTGCAAGGGTCTGAAGTTTAATTCGTTGCGCATCCTGCTGGAGAACACCGCGGGACAGGGCGACTGCATCGGCCATCGCTTCGAACATCTCGACCAAATCATGCGAGCGTGTCCGAAGATTCCTCTCGGCGTTTGTCTCGATACCGCCCACGCCTTCACTGCGGGCTATGACATTCGCGAGGAAGACGGTCTGAATGCGCTGATTCAACGAATACAAAAAACTGTCGGACTTAAAACTATTCGCGCGATTCATTTCAACGATTCGCGCGCCGCATACAATTCCCGCGTCGACAGGCACTGGCACATCGGTGAAGGCCACATCGGGGCGGACGCACTGCGGCGCGTCGCACAACATCCAAAACTGAAGCACGCCGCCTTCATCCTCGAAACTCCCTACGACGATCCACGCGCCGATATTAAGAACCTCGCAATGCTGCGGTCGTTTGTGGCCACAGATTGATACGGATGAACACAGATTCTTTAGAAATAGGCCTTTGCTGATCTGTGCTCATCCGTGTAAAATCCGTGGCCAATGTTTCCGAAGAGTTTTACAACTACCCTCCTTCTAACGGTGCCGCTTCTGCGCCGCGCGTAAGCGCGGGCTCTGGCAGGGCGGCGACTTCAAACTCAAAAGCAATCTTCATTTAATTGGCAGACGTGTATGATTGGATAACGTTTATGGATGAAAAATACTTTCCCGAACAGATCGAGAATAAGTGGCAGCAACGGTGGCGCGAAACGGGCGTTTTTGAGGCGAAAACCGACGATCCGCGCGAGAAATTTTATTGCCTGGAGATGCTGCCCTATCCGTCAGGCTTCCTGCACATGGGGCACGTGCGCAACTACTCCATCGGTGACGCGCTCGCCTGGTTCAAACGTCTGCAAGGCTTCAACGTGCTGCATCCGATCGGGTGGGACAGCTTCGGTCAGCCCGCCGAACAGGCTGCGATCAAACGCGGCGTGAATCCACGCGATTGGACCGAAGAGAACATCGCCCACATGCGTGGTCAGTTACAGCGGCTCGGCATGAGTTACGACTGGTCGCGCGAGATCGCCGCGCACCGGCCTGACTACTACAAATGGGACCAGTGGTTCTTTCTGAAAATGCTCGAGCGCGGTTTGGCTTACAAGAAAGTCTCACAAGTCAACTGGTGTCCCAAAGAACAAACCGTGCTGTCAAACGAACAGTCGTCAGGAGGGCTCTGCTGGCGCTGCGGTACGCGCGTCGAGAAGAGAGATCTGGAACAGTGGTTCCTGCGAATCACTGATTACGCGGAGCAGCTCGTCGCCGATATGAAACAGATCGACGCCCGATGGCCCGACAAAGTTTTGAAGCGGCAGAGCGACTGGGTTGGCCGCAGTGAAGGCGCGTTTATCGACTTTGCGGTTAAGGATAGCAACAAGAAGATTCGTGTGTTCACGACACGCATCGACACTATCTTCGGCGCAAACGCCATAGTGCTGTCAGCCGAGCATCCATTGCTGACTGAGTTACTCCAAGGCTCCGCGCTGAAGCAGGACGTCGATGCCTTTGCCGAGAAAGTAAAAAGCGAAAGAACGCCGGACCGCGAAACAGGCGAGGAAGAAAAAGAAGGACTCAACACCGGTGTGCTCGCGATCAACCCGTTCAGTGGCGAGATCCTTCCGGTGTGGGTGGCGAACTATGTCCTGATGGAGTATGGCACCGGCGCAGTCATGAGTGTTCCTGCTCATGACGAGCGTGACTTCGAATTCGCTCAGAAGTACTCGTTGCCGATCAGGCAGGTTATCGCTCCAGTCAGTCACGAACAAATGAATGCTGAACCCGTGCCGACTACCGCCGGCGATGCTTCAGCCGAGATGAAACATTCGTTTACTGATTACGGTGTTTTGATCAATAGCGGCGAGTGGGGCGGCAAGCTGTCGAAAGTAGCGATTGCCGAAATGGCTGCTCACGCAAAGAAGAACGGATTCGGTGAAGCCGCCGTGACGTATCGCATTCGCGATTGGGGTGTTTCACGACAACGGTTCTGGGGCGCGCCGGTACCCGTGATCTATTGCGATAAATGTGGAATGGCGCCGGTGCCTTACGAGCAATTGCCGGTGATGCTGCCGGAAAACGCAGCTTTCACCGGGACAGGTGAGTCGCCGTTAGCGGGAGTGCCGGAGTTTGTGAACACAACGTGTCCGCAGTGTCATGGTCCGGCACGTCGTGAGACTGACACGATGGATACATTTGTTGATTCGTCGTGGTATTTCTTTCGCTACCTGGATCCGCACAATGATGCCGCACCATTCGACACTCGCATGGCGAAGCAGTGGACTCCTGTTGACCAGTACATCGGTGGCGATTCACATGCAGTAATGCATTTGATCTACACACGTTTCTGGACCAAGTTCATGCGCGACATCGGCCTCGTGCCATTCGATGAGCCTGTGAAGAGCTTGCTGACACAGGGTATGGTGACAAACCGCATCGAAGGAACTGACGAATGGAAAGCGATGTCGAAGAGTCTCGGCAACGGCGTCGATCCGGACGAGATGATTGCAGCGTTTGGCGCTGATGCGACGAGACTCTTTGTGTTGTTTGCGGCGCCCGTGGAAAACGAGTTGCGCTGGTCTGAAAGCGGGATCGAAGGCGCGGTGCGTTTTCTGAGACGCGTCTACACGATGGTTTGGAGATGGCGCGAACGGCTGTCGCAACCGGGTCAGATTGAACCCAGCGACGTGGAAAGCAGTCCCGAAGGCCGAGCGTTACGAAGAAAGACACACCAGACCATCGCCAAGATAACGAGCGACTTCGAACAGTTGCATTTGAACACCAGTGTGGCTGCATTGATGGAACTGTTCAACCAAGTCGCGGAGTTCAACGCCGATCCAGCGACGGCCCCGGCTGAAGACGTCTTCGCAGTGCGCGAAGCGCTCGAGGCATTAGTGATCATGCTGGCGCCTTTTTCGCCGCACATCGCAGAGGAGATGTGGGAAGGATTAGGACACACGGGCGGGCTGCTGCAAGATGTGGCAAGGTGGCCCGTCGCCGATCCTGAACTCGCACGGCGCGAAGAGTTGGAGATTCCGATTCAAGTGAATGGGAAACTCAGATCGCGAGTAATTGCGGCCCCTGATGTTTCGGAAGAAGACCTCCGCACGTCCGCGCTTGCCGACGAACGAGTGCGCGCGTTAATTCAAGGCCGTGAGGTGGTGAAGGTGATCGTAGTTCCACGTCGTCTCGTGAATGTCGTAATACGTTGAATTTAGCGCACTCCAGGGAAGCGTCCGAACTCAACCACAGATCAATCCGTGCTAATCTGTGTAATTGGTGGTTTTGAATAGATGAAAGAGTGTCCAGTCTGTAGGCGCTGTTTCCCCGATGAAATAAGTCACTGTCCCCAGGATGGTGATGAAAATGCGCCGTCCCTTTCAGGTGAGCCTACGCTCGACGCCCGTTACCTGCTCGAACGCCGACTCGGGCAAGGCGGCATGGGCGTCGTGTTTCAGGCGCGACACATCTTTCTCAAAACCTCTCACGCCATAAAAGTGATCATTCCGGATCTCGTTGGTAACGATCCGATGCTCACGACGCGCTTTCGCCAGGAGGCGCTCGCCGCCGCGGCCATCCGTCATCAGAACATAATCGCCGTCACTGACTTTGGCGTCGCGCGCGGCACGATGCCTTTCCTGGTGATGGAGTTTGTTAAAGGTCGATCGCTGCAGGACATACTTGCTAAAGAGGGAGCGATGCCGCCGCAACGCGCGTGGGAGTTCATCAGTGCCATCGCGGCAGGAGTCGGTGCGGCCCACCGGCAGAACATCGTTCATCGCGACCTGAAGCCTTTGAACATCATGGTCCAGGATGATGTTCCGATAGCTGAGGGCGTGAAGATACTGGATTTCGGTCTCGCAAAAATTAAGTCGGGCGACTTACTCGGTTCGTTCGTTCAGGCACAGACAAGCGGACTCATGGGTTCGCCTTTTTACATGGCCCCGGAGCAGTGGTCTGACGAAGAGCCGGATGCGCGCGCGGACATTTACAGTCTCGGCATCATTCTCTACCAGATGCTGGCCGGTGAAGTGCCGTTCAAAGGTTCTTCGATTCCGTCGATCATGAAGAAGCACCTAACGCTTCCGCCGCCGAGTTTTCAATCGAAAGGCGTTTCCGTGCCGCCCGCGATCGAGGCGGTTGTGCGTCACTGTTTGGAGAAAGAAGTTTCGGCGCGCATCGAATCGATTCCAGCTTTCCTGAGAGAACTTCATGCCGCCTTGAACTCCTCGCCCGTAGTCGCGAGCGCACTGCGAGAAACAGTGTCGATGGATCCGAACCGCACGATGGCGGCTGCGCCTACAACACCGATCAAGGAAGTTCCGAACCTGTCAGCAACGGCAACACAGCCGCCGGGTGCACAGGACACCAATTTCGGCACTTCTTTCGGCTCGATCGCCGGCGCGGTTAGTGACACTCAGTTAGATAAAGACGTCAAAGAGCAGGAACGAAACCGCCGCGAACAGGAGCAGCAGGAAAAATTCGAACGGATGGCGCTGCAAGCCAAAGAGCTGGAAGACAGGCTCGAACGACTTTCCGGCAGCATGCCACCGGCACTCGATCCCGAAGCCACACACGTGCAAAGCAGTGCCACTTCACCTGAGCTTGCCGGCGGCGTTTCAGTTGGACCACGAAAGCCGATGATTGTGGAGTTTGGTGCAAAGCGGAAAGGGCCGCCTGCGCTACTCTTTATCGGCGCAGCAGTAGCGGTGCTCGTGCTGGCAGGTCTTGGTATCAGTGCTTATCTTGTCTATCGTTCCCAATCTAATCCTGTTAATCCTGGCCCGACTCCAACACCTGTCGTTCCTGCAAAGACCAAAGCTGATCTGGTAGCGATCGAAGGCGGAAGCTTTCTGATGGGACGCAAGACTGGTCCACCTCAGGAAACTCCGGCCCATCCCGTGATCGTGCAGCAGTTTCTGATGGACCGCACGGAAGTTACCAACACTGAATATGCCGAGTTCGTAAACGAGGGGAAGCACGCAAAGCCGAGTCACTGGCCCGGAACGAGGCCGCCTTTCGGACAAGAACTATGGCCGGTGGTTAACGTCTCGTTTGACGACGTGAATGCATTTGCTGCCTGGCGATCAAAACGCGATGGCGTGAGCTACCGTCTACCGACAGAGCAGGAATGGGAGTATGCGGCGCGCAACGGCGAGAGGAGTGACCTTTATCCGTGGGGTTCGGATTGGCGAGACAACTTCGCCGTATTACAGGAGGCGACTCCGGCGCCGGTTGGTTCTCGTCCGGATGGAAAAAACAGGTGGGGTGTTTTCGATTTAATCGGAAACGTTTGGGAGTGGACGTCATCGAGAGTGTCTGCATATCCCGGCAACCGGACCGAGGTTCCCGCCAGCACACAGGATTGGGTCACGATCAGAGGAGGCTGTTACGTTAGCGATCCAGGGAAATCAGATGCTCCCGTGTCTTCATGCATGCGTGAATTTGTTCCCCCTTCAACCAGGACAACGCTATTGGGCTTCCGATTAGTGCGAGATGGCCCCTGATAAACTTTCCCGCAAAACGCAAAGGCGTAAAGGGGCAAAGAAATTCAAAGGTTCTTCTCTGCTCCTTTGAGGATTTGCGGGAAATTTTGTACATCGCATTAGATCATCAGGCGAAGCTGATCTACAATCCAACGCAGGTAATTCTTCGTTTGACCCGAGGTTAGTCTCGATATTAGCAATCCAAACAGTAGTAGGAGAGTAATGATGGGACTTAACGCAATACTGCGCGCGGCGGCTCTGAGTTTTGCCGCCCTCTGTTTGAGTCTTGGTGCGAGCGTTTCCGCCCAGGACGTAGGCGGAGACGTCAGCGGCGGCGCAGGAATTTTCAGGGCCAAAAACCCTGAGACGAAAAAGAAACCGGGCACTGCAAAGCCAGCCAACCGGACCACCGGACCGACCAATCCCCGCGCCTCAAACGTGGCGGAGCGCGTCGAAGACTTGCTGGACAAAGGCAATGAAGCCCGAGATGCGAGAAAGTTTACGGAAGCGGAAGACGCTTATAAGGAAGTTTTGAAACTCAAACCGCGCGACGCACGCGCTGCTTATGGTTTGGGTAACGTATACTCGGACCAGCGGCGTTGGGATGAGGCTGAAGCAGCGTACCGGAATTCAGTGGCGTGGGCGCCTGCAAACGCTGACGCTTACGTTGCACTGAGTGCTGCGTTGGTCCAACCTCGTAGCGGTGGCGACAACGCCAAAAGGTTCGCGGATGCCGAGTCGTTCGCACGCCGTTCGGTTCAGCTCGATCCGAAAAACGCGGTGGGCTGGGATCGTCTCGGAGTGGCGCTGCAAGCGCGCGGGCTTGCGAACAGTGAAACGGAACATTCATATCGGCGCGCGATCGAATTGGATCCGCAGTTTGCCGTTGCTTATGCACACCTCGCACGAATGCTCAATAAAGTTCGGCCGGCGGAGGCTGCGCCGTTGTATGACAAAGCAATCGAGTTGGCGAAGGATCCCGCCACCCTTAACTTGATTGCCGAGTCGCTGCAAGCCGAACAGTTGTGGCCGCAATCTGAGCCGGTAATGAAAAAAGCCCTCGAGCTCGATGCACGCAACCCAACTTCGCTGATGTTGATGGGTCGTTATCTGGTTGTTTACAAGAAATACGAGGAAGCCGAACCCTATTTGAAGTCTGCGACGGAAGTGAGCTCGCATGCGTTTGTGCCTTTCCTTCTTCTGGGTCGCGCATATCTCGGAATGGACCGGTTTGGCGAAGCTGAAGCAACTTACGAGCAGGCATCCGCTTTCGCAGCCGCAGGTGAGAAAAAACAACTTGCCGGACTCTATGGCTTCGAAGGTGTGGGCGACGGCTATCTCAAATCTAACCAAAAGGACAAAGCAATTCGCGCGTTTCAGCGCGCGCTTGAACTCGACCCGGGTAATACAGGCGCTGCCCAGAAGCTCGCCAAAGCTCGCGCAAATTGAGTGCGTATCGAAATCTGACTCCCGTTCACGAGGTCCGCTTGTATGAAGAGTTGCCCCAAGTGTAATCGTACGTTTCCTGACGAAGGCCAGAAGTTTTGCACGTTTGACGGCGGTCTGCTGATAGCACCACAAACCTTCGATCCGAATGCGACGATACGCGCAACGTCTATCGATTTGAATACTCAGTCGGAACTGCCGACGAGCCGTGACCTTCCGGATCCCAACGCGACGATTATGGAGAGCTACCCCGCAACGGTTGCACTACCGCGCAACACTGGTCCAACCACAGGTCCAGCGGGAGCACCAAACACGTCAGACATCGCGAGGCAGCCGCCACAACCAACTCCGCCGCCTCCACCACCGCCGCCGTCTCCGGCCGCTGAGGCGTCCACAACTGGTGAGATCAGAGCGCCACAGCCGGCGCCGGCTATGGCAGCACCAGCACCTTCGACACCCTTGCCGCAACAGCCGGTGGCGGCGCAGAAAAAATCAAAATTGCCGTGGATTGTTGCCGGAATTCTTCTGTTCTTTCTGCTTGGGACCGGCGCCCTGGCAGGGATATTCTTCTTTGTCGTCAAACCGCGATTGGACGAGATGGCCGCCGCGGAGCGAAATGCGGAGCGGCGAGCAGAGAACGCAAACCTCAGTACGCCGGCTCCGGCAAGTTCGGTAGAAGCGCCTTCACCAACACCCGAAGATACGTTTGTACCGCCGCCGGGCACCGTCCAGTTTGCTAATTCCAACGATAACCTCGACGGAAAGTTGGCGGAGCACTATTTCGATTTCTCCTTTTATTATCCACAGTCGTGGGAGCGCGATCCGAAGGCGGGAGTACCGGGTGCGAGCAACTTTGTGGGAGTCAATCGAAATTTTTCGAAGGATTTTCCTCAAGAAACTTTTGCAGTGAGTTGGTATACGAGCACCGGAACGTTCGTAGGCGATTTGCCGAGCTACCCCGAGCGGGTGGAGGAATACAGCAACTCGCTCGCGAAACGCATTCCGGAGTACAAAAAAGTGTCGGAAGGTCCGACCAAGATCAACTCAATGCAGGGTTATGAATTCAGATGGGAAGGTCTTTCAAGGGGAACTGAGCAGGGAGATCTGCAGTTGTGGGGTCGAGTTGTGTTTCTGCCGACCGGGACCGAAGGAGACACCGCTGGCGCAACCTTGACCATGCTCGGTACATCTCTAGCCGGGGAGTTATCCTCGGTGGAAGATGTTGGCGAAAGGGGCGAGTCTCCGGTGATACTTGAATCGTTCAGGTTCGGCAAAAAGAAGTAACGACATGTCAGAAAGAAAAAAAGTATTAAAGGATGTAAAGTTTTGGACACCGCTCCGGTTGGTAGCCACAGTGGTCGTGCTTGGATTGCTGGCTGCGTTTGGCGCTTCCAGTTGTAATTCGAACGATCCGGAGCCGAAGACCCCCGCAACCTCGACTACGGTGCGTCCAGGCCCACCACCGAACCGCGCCGCTCTGAACACTTTGCCGCGACTCGTCCTTGATGCTGAAAACAGGGCCACGACTGGTGCGCCGATAAAACTTTCAAATTATTCCGGAAAGGTAATGTTGATTAATCTATGGGCTACCTGGTGTGGTCCGTGTAGAATCGAGACTCCCGAACTGGTGAAACTGCATAAGGAGTTTCAGAGTCGTGGTGTTGAGATGATTGGACTCTCCACTGAAGATCCCGAGGCTTCGGAGGAGAGCGTCAGCGATTTTGTGCGGGAGTATAAAGTCGGTTATCAGATCGGTTGGGCGACGCGCGAAGTCGCGCAGACATTGATGCAGGGACGCACGTCAATTCCGCAGAGTTTCATCATTGCGCGGGACGGCCGGATCGTGAAACGATTTATCGGTTTCAATCCACAGACGACGCCCGCGCAACTCAAGGAAGCACTCGAAGAGGCGTTGGTTGAAAAGGGCTAGTCCTCCTCCTCGTCGGTCTGTTGTAATCCTTCAGCCACCTCGCGTTTAGCTTCGTCTTCAAGTCGTTTCATTTCCGCTTCGGCGCGTTCTCCCGCCTGATCCATCGGCGCGGGTTCACCCAATTCGTCCTGTGTTGTTATCTTATTTTTATCGATACTCATGCAGAAAGTTTAAGCCACAAAAAAGCACAAAAGGCACAAAAGACTATTTTTCTTTTGTGCCTTTTGTGCCTTTTTGTGGCTGGGGTTTCTCGACAAAAACCCCCAGCGGAGGGTAGACTGCTGCGCGGATGAAATCGTTCCTCTCGACCAGGATAGTGCGTTTGTTTCTCGCGGTCAGCGTGTCAATCTGGATGGCCGGCGGGTGCCTGTTCGGCTGTAGCGGCAACGTAATGGCTCACGAGGCTGAGGATTCAGCGCAGACGATCGTAGCCAGCGAGAGTTGCCACGCACATAGTTCACAGCGGCTGACAACGGGACCGTCTTTCACTCCTGGGCCACGCGGCATGGTGAAAGATTGTCCGCTGATAGTTAATGCCACGGCCGCAACGTCTAAAAACAGCAGCCACTTGCCCGATCCCGCACGTGGGCCCGTTGCTGTTTTGCCCTTTGTCGAGACGGCGTCCGAACAGTCTGACACTTTCCTCGTTGTTCCGGTCCTTCCCAATCGCGGTCCGACCTACCTTCGTTGTTGTGTTTTCCTGATCTAAAGATCTACCGAGACGAACCTTGCAACGTCGTGGGTGTTGGTGTGTCT
>JAICGZ010000080.1 GCA_025922875.1 Pyrinomonadaceae bacterium | reverse complement strand
CTGTTGGCAAGTGCATCGCATTGCTGCCATGTCATCCCAATCGGATCATAGATCCAGCACGCGCCTGCGTTAGGCGGTGTGCCTGCGAGCGGGCGTCCTCCCGAGACGAACACGGTACCATCCGGCAGCGCTACCACGTTAGGGTTAACGCGGCCCAACGAATCAGGCAATGTCACCGGCGGACCCCACTTGGGCTCCAATGTCGATAGGTTGATCATCTGGAAAGTCGCGGTGCTTTCCGGGTCCTTGCCGCCACCTACTACCATCACTTGCACGAACGGATAAGTCGGCTGCAGAAGCAGCACGGCCATCCCCTTTACCCGGTCGATTGCGTCCTCGGCAGCAGCGTCCTGCGTGCCAACGTCTGTCCACGACGCTTTGATCGGTGGTGACATACTCTCGAACTGGTAAAAGCCCGATGGCTTAGCTGCCGCGAAGTCAGCAGCACCAGAGCATCCACCGGAGTGCCAGCCGGTTGGCGTGTAGAACACTTCACCGCCCGGCAGCAAGTTGAAGCCGGGATAGATTTGCGGAAACGAATGCTCGGCGCTGGTATCGCCGACGCCGCCCGGACCCCAGACCAGTTCGAACCGATCTGTGGTCTCCATATAAACCTCCATCTGCCGAACGTCGGTTCCGCCAGTGTCATCGCCTGACACTACCAGCACGCGACCAGGTTCGTCGCCCATCGTGATTAACGTTGGGTACCAACGGAAAAAATTCATGTCGCCATTGCCCGGCGTGCCGTTACCGGCGGTTCGCGTCCAGGATTGGGCGGCAGGCGACGGGTCAAAGATCCAGCCGTGATTGTGTCGCGGTCCGGTGCCGTCTCCGCCCCCGCCTACGACCAACAATCGACCGTCCGAGAGGAACGAGTGTCCGGCGCAAAACAAGGAGTCAAGGGGTTTGTTGGCCGT
Source organism: Pyrinomonadaceae bacterium (assembly GCA_025922875.1). GTDB lineage: Bacteria > Acidobacteriota > Blastocatellia > Pyrinomonadales > Pyrinomonadaceae > PSRF01. The sequence continues at coordinate 20,435 of JAICGZ010000080.1, read as the reverse complement.
AGCTTCGACGGCCCCCGCCCCGCCTGCGCCGTCTGGTGTCCAAAGCCAGGAGTTTTTTCCCGTGGGCAGTCCGAAGAACAGCACCTTGCCTGAGCGCACCACGGCAGCGTGCACAGGTCGATCGAACGCGCCCGCTGGAAGAGTGAACGGTCCAGTCCACTCGCCCCTTGATGCTTTGGAGAAAAAGCGTATCCACTCCCGCAACAGGTCCAGCAGGCCCTCGATATCCAGCAGATCTTCGAACCTGAGGAATCCGTGAATCGGATTCCTATCACGCTGTCTCAGAATCTCGGTCGCAACCTTCAGGTCGGCGCGCGGCACGTGCTCTTTCTCGTCGGCTGCGTGTTCCTCGTTTTCGCCGTGTTCCCCGTGTTCGTCGCCGGGTAGTTCATGTCTTTCGGGAAAGCCTCGCTTCCGGTATTCGATATGAAGATGCAACAACTCTTCGGGCGGCCGAACGAGATCTTCTGGGCGATTGGCCGCATTCACCCACGCGAGTATGCGGCGCGCGGTTTTGACATCGACGGTTAATTTCCCGTTTTTGCCGCCTTTATCCTTACCGCCTTTATCTTTGTCGTCCTTATCTTTGTCGTGCTTATCGCTGGGATGCTTAGGTTTGTCTGCCATGACTGAATACTCCTTATGCGGTCTCAACCGGATTGCCTGAACCGGTTGGGCCGCTTTCCTTCGTTTCGTTGATTAGGTGGGGTACTTGGTTAAAGACTGTGAGAGTGAACGTGGTATTGAGAGTTTCATTGCATTCTATTCCCAAAGGACGAATAGAGTTGAAGGAAACTGTTACTTCGTAGAAGTAACAGCCGTATACCTGGTCATCTATCTATTTATGGAAGTTTCAGGGTGAAACGTGTCTGGGCTTCTCAACCGAGCGGTTTTGTGGAGGTTGTATCGCGGTTGTTGTTGAGAGAGCAGGTGATATCTGAAATATTTACTGCTGGGCCACCAGCGCGCTCCACGCCGGCAAAGAGTTGGTAGGGGCGTGCTTCTCTCACCTCACTCAAATCCTCGACTTGGTGATTTTCCCGATCAGTTCTCGCGTTAATAGTTAGAAGGCTAAGAAGCTAGCTATAGCTGATCAGGAAATGCCAAAGACTATGTAACCTCGCTTGATTGCATCCTTCAGACGGATGCATCCCCCTCCGCCTCATGCCGGGCGGTTCTTAAGGAGAACGCAAATGTCAAATAACCCGATTAGATACAGTACCGCGTGTCCTGCGACAGGTGCTTCTACTAACGTCGCCACTCTTCTAAACGCAAGCCAAACCTTCCCCGTGAATTTCAGCGGAGTTTCTGATCCGACAACAAATAACCCTTCTACATTTACAGTCGGAGGCTGGATTCGCAGACAATCCACCAGCGCCGCAGGAACGGTCTTCACTGTGAATGGGCAGTTAACAATAACAATGGACAGCACCGGAGTGCTCACGGCAGCTTTGGGAAACATCCAGCTGGCTTCCGAGGTTCCCATCAGCGATGTTAACTGGCACTACGTAGCGGTCACTTACATGCCTTCTTACATGCCTGCTCCAGCCACCGAGACCGGCTTTTTGACGCTCTATATCGATGGTTTGGTAGTGGCGGAAGAAGAGATAAATGTAACCACCCCTGGCCAGGGTTCAGGATGTTATCTCGGCGTGAACGCCGCACCGCTCGAGTTTATATCGTGGACCATCTGGTCGGAGGCTCTTCCCTCAGATGTCATCGGAGCTCCGCAGTGGGGAGACCCCACCCACGGGACCACAGCCGCTGACGGTCTTGTAGCCGCATTTGACTTCGCGAATGGCCCAGCGAAGGACCTCTCTATTAACAACTATCCGGTTTCAGTCGCCGCTCAGTCCTGGCACACGCCCTCTATGCTTGTGAACTCAGGAGGGGGAACGGCAAACATTGCATCGACCAATGTGAATCCAGGCGGAGGAACCGGAACGCCTGCCGCGTTCAGCATCCTGGGTTGGGTATACATTCCCAGCTCGCCCAGTCTACAAGCAAACGCTGTTTATCCAATCTTTACGAATGGCAATCTGACCTTAAGGCTTTCTACCGACGCGAACTCCGTTCTTTCAGCAGGCTTTGCCTGGCCTACTGCGACTAATGTTTACCAGACGCCGGTTTCAACTGGTGAATGGGTTCATTGGGCAGTTACCTGGGATGGTGCCGATACGGCGACCTTCTACCTGAACGGTATAATGGCAAGCGCTCTAGAGCTTACGCCGACCGCCATTACCACTCCAGCACCGGCCCTCGCAGGCAGCAACGGTACAGCAGGGGCCTATTACCTTCAGGGAGTAAGCATCTGGTCTACTTGTCTGACTCAGGGTTCCGTCGATCAATACATGCTGGGGGCTGACCCGACCAAGCACTCGGCATGCGTAGCCAATTTTGCCCTCTTGACGGACCTGGGCGACTCAGTAAACGGCAATAAGCTCAACGTCGTTAATAATAGCTGTCAGATCACGGAGCTCATCACGCCAGTGACGACTGCTGAAGCAGTACCGGCAATGGAGCCCGTGGCGCTCGAAGGTCCGCGACTGTTACTCGCTCAGGATCTCATAGCTATTGCAAAGAAGAATGGAATCGATGTCGACACACCGCTTTCGGAAGCTGAGATGGCAGGACCCGATTATGCCGAGATCGGGAAGTGGTTCGATGGGCTAACTGCTCAGTTGCCGGCCAAAGCCGCGGCGCGCCTCAAGAATGAATTCCTGCGCAACGCGCGCATCGGTCTCGAGCTTCGGGAGAAAGGCATCAAAGCAGGCACCTTTACCATGTCCGTCGAAGGAGGGGACACGGTTGGTTATTACCATACGGAAGCTGGACCACAGGAAGTTTACCGTTTAACAGGGACGGTGCTGACCCCCACGCAGCAATGGGCGATTACGGTCATTTTTGACGTAATCAGTTTGATCGCCTCCATGTTTGGAATCGTAACCGCCGGGGCAAAGGTAACCAAGGCAGTCGGAATACTGGAGCCTGAAATCAGTCAGTTGATAACAGCGATCCAAAATGCGTACAGCATATCGGACTCTGCTTTGATGAAGGCCCAAAAGGTGAGCATGGCGGTTTTGGGCACAATCTACAGCGCCAACCTGACCTACACCGTCATCAAAGAAATCGTCACGGGTAGTTGGTGGAGTTTGGCATTCACCATCACAAACGCAGTGTTGATGATTGCCGCGCTGGTTGCGAGTAGTGGCGCACTAATCGCCGTCAGGGTACTTCAGATGGGGGTTCAACTTGGACAACTCGTTCACGACCTCCAGAAAATGCCCACTCCTCCCAGTCCCGAACTGGCAGCTGCTTCAAGCTAACACGGGGGTAGGATTGTGTTGGCGGCGAGCAATCACAGTTGCAGAAACGAAAGCGGCAGGTTTAAGACCTGCCGCTTCATTGTGTACTGACATTGAAACAAAAGTCTGTTAATCCTGACAATCATGTCTATCCTGTAAAGCTAACTTTTAGACATAGGCACAAACGAGTATGTTGAAGGAACTATGAAGCAAGCGCTGATAGTCGTAGTCTTTGCGATAGCACTGGCCGCCTGGTTTTTTTTGTGGTTTCGGAACGAAGGCGCCGTTACGACCTCGTCCGCGCGGCCTTGGCCAGATGGGATGGGGTCACTGGACGCGGGTCGCAATCGGTGGCCGTCGCTAAAGGCCAATGAGGCGTCTGTGAAGCTCACCGCGCTCGCGAAGGCGTTGCCCAGGAACGAAGTAGTCGATGATTTCGTGGAGCGCGAGATCGCGCGTGGCGAACTCACCATCGGCGATCAGCCGGGGCTTCCTGATGTCTCGGCAATCCGGGAGCTGTTGCTGCGCGAGCCGATTGTGTGGGAGCGCCGAATCGAGTTTGACGACACTGTTCTCGCGGAAGCGCGCGGAGTGCTGATGAGGGTGGCGAGAGTGCTCGTGGCGAACGCGCTAACGAAAGCGCGCGCACACGATTCGGCGGCGTGGGAGGATCTGCACGCCGCGTGGAAGCTCGCCCGCTCGCTGGAGGAGCATCCGCAGATGATGGCGCAGACGGCCGTGCTGACTATGGCGCGAATGATCAATGCGGTCGCCTGGAAAATGCCGCTGCCCGTGCCGGCGTGGTTCGGCGAACTCCAGGATCGCGACAATGTCCGGCCGTTGCTCGAAGCGTTCCAATATCAGGTGGCGTGGTACTCGAAGGACGGCGCTTGGTTTCCGACGAAGTGGCTCGCAGCCTCTGTCGATCGGGACCGTGAGATTGCTGAAGCGTTGTTCAAAGAGACCCGGTGTGATGTGAACACGCCAATGAATGACCTTGGGACGGATCTTTCATCGGTTTGGCGTCGCGCGTTCCGCTACCGCGCCGAGCGTGAGGCCACGGCGAACGCGCTGCGCGTGCGTGTGGGAAAGGCGATCGAAAACGGCTCGCGCTGCAGCGATGGCGGGTGGATGTTCGACGGGAGAACGCTGCGGTTCAGCCGCGAGATCCCTACCGCCGCGCCGGATACGCCGATGCCGCTGGTGCTGCAGGTCAAGCCTTAGCGAACACATGGTACTCTCCGCGAAGGTCGCACCAAGAACTTAACTTAGGAGGGGCAGCATCATTAACCTGGTTCAAGTATGAGGTCGGGGAGCAAGACAATGAGATTCATTTCTGTCGCACATCTATGGTTGCTTCTATTAGGGTCGATGATGGTCGCCGCGGGGCAACGTGCCACGCAAAACGAGGCGAGAGGCAGTCAGGAAGTGAAGGAGCTTGCCCTGCGCTTTCAAAACCCGCAGTCGATTAACTTGATAACATCACAAATGTGGGCTTTAACCCATGCAGGTACGTTAAAGAATGAAGTTGATGAGAGCATGAAGCTATTGGTCACCTTCCTGGACAAGGCTTCAAAAAATGAGGACGCCGGAAGTGCAAAAGAATTCAAGAGCAAGATGGCTGCTTTCCTGAGTTCAAAAGACGACATTGTTGCCGGCTTTGCCGCTATCGTCCTGGGCATCTCAGGAGACCTCAGTTACGCACCCCGGATAGCCAACCTGCTGGATAAGGAGGAGCCGCCAGATAATCAAACGCGACCCAATACCTCGCGCAGCCGAGCGGCTGTCGCGTTGAGTCTGATGGGGGCGAGAGAGTACATACCAAAACTGGTGCTGATGCTTAAGAGCCGGAACGACTATGACCGTATGGGAGCAGCAGTAGCGTTAGGACGGTTACAAGCAAAGGAACACGCAAACGAAGTGGCCGGCTTACTGAGACCGGAAAATCGTGGGTTGAGGGTTGATGAGAGTCCCATCTATGCGCTTATGGAAATGGGCGTCGGACCAGCATATGCCGGCGACTTTGCAAAAATGCTGCACCATGACTTCGACGCGGAAACAACCAAGGCTGCCGCCTTCGCGCTCGCGAAATTAGGGGCCAAAGAATATAAGCAAGACATTGCTAAGCTTCTCGGCCAAGAGTTCCGCAAAGGAGATGCTGCTAAAGTTCTCGCGCTCATGAGAGCGACGGAGTACATGGACCAGATAGCCAGTCTGCTCAAAGATCGGAACGGGCTCGTTCGCACGGACGCGTTACTCGCGTTGGGAATAATGCGGGCCACAAAATATGTTCCACAAGTAGCAAAACACCTGAAAGATCCGGAAGTCTACGTTCCTATTTACGCGGCTTACGCCCTGGTATTGATGGAAGCAGATCAGTACTCAGACCAAATCCTACCCGAGGTAGAACATCTGTATCGCGAAGATCTTTTTTTGGGTGAGGACCGCTTTCATCCATTCGCCCAAGATGAAATCAAGAAGATCAAAAGCCGTTTCAAGGAATCTTTTTTGAGGATGAAGGCTAAACGTGAGCGATAGAAACCTGCCGGTCAGTTCATGAAGGCTTTTGATTTCTTACTTCTTCCGTCGCGGTTTGGTTGATTTCTTTGAGACGGTGCGCACGGAAGTGCTGATGAGTTCGTCAACTGCGTTTGAGTTCCTCGATCTTCAAGATGAAACGCGAAGCTTAAAACAAGCCGGCTTAGACCGTCGTTAGAGCCTTATGAAATTTTTTATGAAAGCACTCAGTCGGCAGCGAAACGATTAGCCGCCGGCTCCCCGCGACAGCGACTAACCTCGGCCGGTTTAACAGATGCCGCGCCAGGATTTTCATGTCAGACACCGGTAGTGCCTCAGTTTTAATTTTGGACATTTACGGCGAAGGCGTTCGCTAACCCTTAGCACATCTATGAGGCAGTCAAGCCATTAAAATGGCCAAGAGAGATGATGCCCGGCATCCGCGTGATTAGCTGAAAATGTTGGAAACGCTGCTTTCCTTAACTGGTATCATAACTGCCCACGTGGATTGGAAGTGACGTGAACGAGCCGCTTGAGCGTAACTGTTCGGCGAACTCGCTATTCCAACTGAGCCTTACTCAAAAAGGTATGAAGACAACAATACTTGCCGGCGTGATTCTATGTGGTCTGATGAGTTTCGTAAGTGCGTTCAGGTCTGTTGGCCTCTCCTTGGAGCAGCGTTCAGCGCAAGCACAGAAAGCGTCAGGCACGACGTATTCGTCCCAGCGGATGGCAGACGGCAAGCAGTGGACGACCACCAATCTGAATGTCGACACTGTCCCGTCCTATTGCTATCAAGATGAGAAAATGAATTGCCGCCATTACGGCCGTTTGTACACTTGGGATTCAGCGACGCGAGGATGTCAATCATTGGGAGATGGGTGGCGATTACCGACGGACGACGAATGGCGGCAAATGGCCAAGCACTACGGCGGGGTCAATGAGGATTCGGATGACGGCGGTAAAGCGGCGTACAAGGCGCTCTTGAGCGGAGGCAACTCGGGATTCAATGTCTTGCTCGGTGGCGGCCGCTCCGATGATGGTCAGTATGCGCGGTTAGAGGCCCATGGATTCTACTGGACAGCATCAGAAAGTGATTCCGTCAGTGCAGTGTTCTACAACTTTGGAAAGGGTGGGCAAGCTCTCTATCGTCAAAGGGGTGGCGAGAAGCAGAGAGCGTTTTCGGTTCGTTGTGTCAGGCAGTGACGACTGAAGATCGACTCCCAAATTACCGTATCCCTGCAATATCGGCCTGAGGCACACTTTTGAATCGCCGCCTTTTGCTGACCAGTGATTACTTGCCCCTGCTAAGAGAAAGCCTTCGTCGTTGTTCTGGGGCTGGGAGAAGGAGGTACAGGCTAGTATAAAATACCGCGACGAGCGTGCTGGTTTCGCGTGTGACGCGGTCTAAGTCGTAGGACCGGATCTAAGAACGGGACCGCGCATCAGGTTTCCACTTGTGGGGAAGCCTGTCAGCGCAACGCTGCACAAAACTTCCAGCGAAACCCCAGCGGCACGCAGAGGATCGACCTTTGGTCCTAGAGTTTTCCCACTATAGTTTTCCGAACCATCGAAAACTATCAGTCCACCCAAAGGAACTCGCCGATGGAAGATTCAGCAAACAACAGCATCAGGGCTTACGCCGACCTCACCGTCCCAACTCGAACTCAACCCGCCCATGGTCTCAAACACTGGTGTTGGGCTGACAACATCAGCCTCGTACTCTTAATTATCCTGGCTGCTCAGTTGCTACTGAGCTCTAGCAGGAATTCCGCCACTTACGATGAGCAATACCACATTGCCAACGGGCTATATTATCTTCGTACAGGCGATCCTAACCTTATACCTGCACATCCGCCGCTTGTTGAAGTACTCGCGACGCTGCCCCTGGTCAATCGCAATTTGGTGGTACCGTCAAGAGACTCTGCGTCGTCTGCTGTCAGCAATCTAGAATTCTCCGATCAACTCTTGTGGCGGCTCAATCCGAATGGTCCGTCAATTGTCGCTCGTGCGCGACTGCCGATTATTGGACTCACCCTGTTGCTGGCAATCACTGTCTACGCGTGGGCTCGGGAATTATTCGGACCAATCTCCGGACTCCTGGCGCTTACGTTGCTGACATTCGATCCAAATATATTGGCCCATGGAAACCTTGCGACAAATGACATCGGCGTCACCTGTTTTGCTACTCTGGCCCTGTACGCGTTTTGGCGCTGGATGACTTGCCCCACTCCAGCGCGCGCCGTTATAGCTGGTCTAATCCTCGGCCTGGCCCAAGTCTCAAAATTTTCCGCCGTCTATTTGATACCGGCTGTAATGATTATTCTTGTGGTTGATCGAATATGGGAGTCAACTGCTGCGAGCCGGTTATCTGCCAGGACTACATTGGCCTATCTCACGGTGATTGCGGTGGCAGCCTACTGCGCTATCTGGATCGTATACGGTTTTAAGCTGGGCACTCTCAAAGGCTATCCATTTCCAGCTCGCGAATATCTGACCGGGCTGCAGGCGGCTACAAGCTTGATCGCTGGTGGCAAAGACAGCTTTTTGTTGGGGACATATTCGCCCAAAGGCTGGTGGTACTATTTTCCAGTAGCTTTCGCGGTGAAGACTCCATTACCGACGCTTATTCTGATTGGGGCGAGCTTTGTTTTTGTTTACCGACGACGGGCCTGGCGCTTAACATTTCCCCTGCTGATTAGCGTTGTCATCTACTTTGCGGTCAGTGTAGCAAGCCCCTTTCATATAGGGTACCGCCACCTGCTTCCCATCCTCCCTTGTCTTTTCATCTTCACCAGCCAACTGGCTCTCATTGACTGGAAAACATCGCGACAAGGAATTACGGCGGTCGTGGCAATGCTCGTCTGGTTGACTGTTGGGTCGGTTTTGATCTTTCCCCATTACCTTGCCTTTTTTAACGAAATCGCAGGTGGTCCACGCAACGGCTATAAAATTCTGGTGGACTCGAACCTGGATTGGGGACAGGAGTTGATCGGTTTGCGGGAGTACATGGCGCAGCAGAATATACCGTCAGTGAAATTGAGTTACCACGGGACCGCGGATCCGGCCGCGTATGGCGTACAGTATGAACCGCTTCCCAGCTATCCATATTATCAGTGGACCAGTGATACTGTTCCGAACATACTGCTAAATCCGCCCAACGGTGTGTACGCAATCAGCGCCAACAATCTGCAAGGCCTTCGCTTCAAAAATCACGATCTTTACGCGACGTTTCGGGAACGTAAACCGGACGCGGTTGTGGGCCATTCAATCTTTATTTATCGAATTAACAGCACTCACGAGGGGAACCCCCGCTCCGCCCAGGTGAGCCTGCAGAGGCGCTCTGTTGAGCGTGTAAAAAAAGATCAGGCGCTGCTTAGCCGCTTTCGGAGTCTGAGCTCCTTACAATTTTTGTTGCCGGCGGTCTATTAGATCCAAGCAGTGTGCGCCCAGTGCCGCCAGCGGCAGGGCGAGTATCAGCGATATTAGACCAACAGTATAGAGTGTGGGGTGCGCGTGGGCATTTACGATCGCGTTTGTTGTAAGGAGACAGCCGGCTAAGCCAGCACTCAGCGCCAATACGAAACATGCCACAGCCGCAGGACCATACCATGCGGGCTGCGTGCGTTGTAGCTTTATTCTGAACATTAATAGAACCTTACACACCTCGGTATAAAATGGGCGTAAAGGTTCCGTAAAAAGTTTATAAAGAGGTGAAGGGGCGGAGAACAGGAGGTTAGGCGATTAGGCGCCTGGATCGAAGCGATAACCGATCCAGGGCTCCGTCACGATGTAACGCGGCGTCGCATCCGGTTCGATCTTTTTTCGCAGGTTCCCAATGAACACTCGCAAGTATTCGTTTTGTTCTACGTAGTTGCCGCCCCAGATGGCAGCGAGCAATTTTCGGTGGGTAAGGACCTTTCCCGAGTGCTTGATCAGGTAAACCAGCAAATCAAACTCCTTCGGTGTCAGATGAACTTCCGTACCGCGCACCTTAACCTGACGAGATTCGAGATTGACCTGAAAGTCTCCAACGTCGAGTGTGACCTGTGTCTCCTCACTGATGGGTGGTGTATTTGCGCGACGCAGTGAGGCGCGAACCCGCGCCAGTAATTCGTCGATGCCAAACGGCTTGGTTACAAAATCATCGGCGCCGATATCAAGAGCTTCTACTTTGGTTTTCTCCTCACCTTTCGCAGACAACACAATAATCGGAACTTGAGAGATCGCGCGCAAACGCCTACAAAATGTGAGGCCATCGACGTTCGGCATGGCGAGATCAGTGATCACCAGGTCCGGATGCCATTCGTTGAAAGTTTCTAATCCGGACTCGCCATCGGAAGCACCCCGCACGTCGTACCCACGAGACTTGAGTCCTGTACGCAGTACCCGGACCAATTGAGGCTCGTCATCGACAACTAGAATTCGTGCTCGATTATTCATGATCCTGAGAGTGCTTTCCATTGTTGGCAGCGTCGTCATCGCCGATTGGTAAGGTAAAGACAACACGTGTGCCCTTGCCGTTCCTACCGGATTCGATCCAGATCTTTCCTTCGTGTGCTTCGACTATTCCTTTCGCGATCGCCAGGCCCATGCCTGTTCCTGAGGGTTGATGCGTGGTGACATCACCATCGCGTGTCGCGCGAAAGAATTTATCAAACACGCGCTCTCGCAAACGGCGGTCAATGCCCGTTCCTTCATCCTCGACTGCCATGGTCACCATTCCGTCCGGACCACGCCGGGCGCGAATGACGATGGATGAGCCCGTTGGAGAATACTTCGCGGCATTATCGACAAGTGTATAGACGACTTCGCTTACCGCGTGAGCGTCGACCCGCATTACGGGTAGTTCCTTTTCAGCGTCAATCTTTACGTGATGATTGATCGTGAGAGATTTTGCCCGTGTTAGAGCCGTTGAAATAATCTCGTCCACCGCGCCCCATCTTCGCCGCAGGGTTAGCTCACCAGCCTCAATGCGAGCGAGATCGATCAAATCGGTGATGAAACGGTTAAGCCTGTCGCTTTCCTGATCGATAACCTCCAGCATGTCGAAACGCGATTCTGCATCCAGTTGAACTGGCTGACTCTCCGCTGTTTGTTCGCGTGCTTCATCGATGAGCGTAGTGATCGATGCTTTGATTGCGGTCAGGGGCGTGCGCAAATCGTGTGTTACCGCATCGAGGAGTGCCGACTTTAGCCGCTCACTGCGTTTGATTGCTTCGGCCTCGCTTTCGCGCTCAAAAGCAGCTTGCAATTGCGCGTACAAACTCTCCACGTCGCGCTTGCGGCTCTCTGCTTCTTCGGCTCGCTGTTTGGCGCGCGCCGATAGCTGACCAACTGCCAACGCCGTTGTAAAGAACACGATCAACGCAACCCAATTCTCGCCATGAGCGATTGTGAGAGTGTGTAGGGGCGGAAGAAAGAAAAAGTTAAAGCAAAACATTCCAAGTACCGATGCGAGAAGGGCTGGACGACTTCCCCAGAACAAGGCAACGAAGAGCACAACCAGCAGGAAGGTGAGCGCAACTGTAGTGGCATTCACCTGCGGTTGAAACGGAGCAAGCAGGGACGTAACGAAAGCCGTGCCTCCCACGGCGCCGGCGTAACCAGCCCATCGCAAATTCAACACACGTAGTGGCATGGGCCTTATTGTAAGGCCGTGCGCACCTAAATCTCGATCTGTTCACCCATCTCGACTACGCGATCCGGCGGTATGCAGAAATAAGCAGTGGCGCTCGTCGCATTGTGTGAAATGATCGAGAATATCTTCTCCCGCCACACTGCCATGCCTGGACGCTTTGACGCCATGATTGTTTCACGCCCAAGAAAATAAGTCGTTTCCTGAGGGATGTAAGCAAATCCAGGTATGCGTAGGTTCTCTAAAACATTAGGTATGTCTGGATCCTCCATGAACCCGTAATAAACTTTTAGCCGGAGAAATCCATTCCCCAACGATTCGACTTCCACTCGTTCCTCGGGAGCTACAAACGGGATCTGTTTTGTCTTGACAGTTAAAAATAAGACTCGATCGTGGAGCACTTTGTTGTGTTCAAGATTATGCAGTAGCGCTGGAGGCGTTCGCGAAGCATTGCCGTTCATAAAGATCGCGGTGCCTGGCACGCGCGTTGGCGGACGTCGCACCATCTCCTGAAGAAATTCCTCAAGCGGCCTTGCTTCCGCCTGAATGCGCGCGTTTAGGATACGCCGTCCTTTCTTCCAGGTAGTCATTACGATGAATACCAAAGCAGCGAGCAGCAGTGGAAACCAGCCGCCGTGGGCCACCTTGATAATGTTCGCTCCGAAGAAAGCCAGATCGATGATCAAAAAGAAGAGCGCCAGTAAGGCGGCCGGCAGCAGGCCCCAACCCCAAATACGGCGCGCAACCACATAGAACAAGATTGTGGTAATTACCATCGTAGAAGTGACCGCCACTCCATACGCCGCCGCCAGGTTGCTCGAAGAACGGAAGCCAACTACGATCGCAATGCATCCCACCATTAACGCCCAGTTCACAGCCGGAATATAGATCTGTCCGAATTCTCTGGTTGAAGTGTGATTAATTTTCAGGCGTGGACTAAACCCTAGTTGCACGGCCTGCATGGTGAGGGAGAACGCTCCCGAGATGACAGCTTGCGACGCAATGATTGCTGCCGCCGTGGCTAAAAGGATCATCGGGTACAAGGCCCATCCCGGAGCAAGACGATAAAACGGATTGTGAGCCGCATCGGGATCTGCCAGTAGCAGAGCGCCCTGGCCGAAGTAATTAAGCAGCAGTGCCGGAAGTACCACGCTGAACCAGACGAGCCGAATCGGCCTCGTCCCGAAGTGGCCCATGTCAGCGTAGAGCGCCTCGCCACCAGTAACGACTAAAAAAACTGCACCCAGGATCAAGAAACCATGCCACCCATTTCGCACGAAGAAATCCAGGGCGTGAAGCGGATTGACCGCAGAGATCACCTCGGGATGATGGCGAATTTGCATAATTCCGAGCAGGGCCAGCGCCGTAAACCATAGCAACGTTACCGGACCAAAGATCTTTCCCACTTTCGCCGTCCCTCTACTTTGAAAAAGAAACAGCGCGACCAGTATTACGATTGTGATTGGGACTACGTACGGACTAAAAATCGGTGTCGCAACGGTCAGACCTTCCATCGCTCCAAGCACCGAGATCGCGGGCGTGATAATTCCATCTCCATACAATAGGGCTGCACCAAAGATACCGATCAGAATCAAGAACGCGTGCTCAGTACGTCCGGATGGTCTAATCGGGGTGGCCAGGGCCGTGAGCGATAGAATCCCGCCCTCGCCGTGATTGTCCGCGCGCAGCACAAACACCAGATACTTTATCGAGATGACGATTACGAGCGACCAGAAAATCAACGACAGAACGCCGAGTATGTTCGCAGGCGACGGAACAATGGCATGCGGTCCGTGGAAACACTCGCGGAGAGCGTAGAGAGGGCTCGTGCCGATATCGCCGTACACTACTCCGAGCGTTGCGAGTGAGAGCACGAAGAGATATCGCCCGCGTGGCACACGACGGACGATGTGAGTAGTTCCTGAGGCTGTTGTGTGAATGTCAGTAACTGCCGGTTCCGTTATGTTCGCCCGCGACACAGTTTCAACTCCGCTCAGGATCCTTTATCGTCGCGACGCAGAAACTGGAGGATAACCTTGAAAACGGCCATAGTTACCTGGTAGACGATGCCTGCGCGCAATCGCAGTTAGAATGGCACAAAGCTCGTAAAGATTTTATAAAGGTTTATTCGGGTTCACCCGGCTGAATAGGACCGATGCGATATGGACGCATCATCTCGTTGTCCTCATGCTCCAGGATATGACAATGCCAAACGAATTGACCCGGTGTTTCGAATTTCCCTCGTATGCGGGTGACCTCACCAGGATAGGCAACCACCGTATCTTTAAAACCGGTCTCCCAGGACTCCGCAGGTCTTACGTCTCCTGTTAGTTGCACCGGCTGCAACGGCTCTTCTGATTCATCATCAAGCATCAGCCGTTCTCGATTAACCACCTCGAACGCTACCTCGTGAATGTGCATGGGGTGCGCATCGGCCGTGAGATTAAAAAACTCCCACACTTCAGTCGCGCCCAGCTCCGGGTTCTCCGTCACGTCATCCGCCCACTTTTTATGCACCGCGTTTCCATTTTCATCGATATTACCCAGGAGGGCCTCTGTTGGACCATCGAACTCAAGCTCCGGAATTACTTCTCCCTTCTCGAGCAGTGCGAGCGCTCGTATAGACGTTTCGTTTGGAAGCGGCGTGATAGGAGGAAGTGTCAGAAACTGTGGCGGCGTCGTTACATCCACGCCGAGCGCCGGACCAACGCGAAACTCCAGCACCTGGCCAGTCGAATTCGGATCCGCCGGATCGAAGTCCACGTTTGGGATGCCGCCTCCAAACGGTTCGTCCGGGCCCACATTGCCGAGCACGAAATTGCCTTGCGGGACATGAGTAAAATCCACGATCAGATCCGCGCGTTCAGCCAGAGCAATCAACAGACGATTGCCATGATCTGCAGTGATATTAACGGGAGCGGCTAGAAAACCACCGTCGTTGCCAATTTGCCAAGCCTCGACACCGGGGATGGAACTGAAATCAAGGATTAGAAACCGCGATTGGCATCCATTCAAAAAGCGAAAGCGATAACGACGTTGCTCAACATTAAGATGAGGCCAGGTGTTGCCATTGACCATGATCATATTGCCGAAGAATTCCGGGTTCCAGATAGGCGAAACTTCTGTTTCAGGAATGAAGGGTTGCCCGAATCCGTCAAAGAACGCACGCGAGTCTGGGTAAAACAGGGAGCCGTCAATATTGAACGAACGATCCTGAATGGCGATGGGAATCTCGTAGTAGGTCTTATTAGACGGAAACTTGTCGTTTTCCTTTGGCGCCGGTCCGGGCAAATTAGCGGGCGTGTCGCTTCGACTGTCCAGCACGGCGTCATCTCCTGCTGGACCACCACGAATGATATAAAAACCCGCTGGACCAGTGTAGACATTCAGACGCGTCATCCCGAGCGCGTGATCGTGGTACCAAATGGTCGAGGCACGATTGAGATTGGGATACTGGAAGGTCGCAAAGCCTGGTCCCCACGTGATTCCAAACTTCTCCGCGGCTTTGCCTTTGAAGAAGTCGTACCAGGTACCTTCATGAGCAAAACCAGCCGGAATGTTTGTCGCATCCGGAAGATACCATGCTTCAGTATAGCCGTCTGATTCATCGCCCACGCCTACAGCTCCATGCACGTGCGTTACGATCGGTACCGGTCCCGTGTACCGGGTGTACTGCGTGTTTGGATCTGTGAAACTGTCGAGCGGAACATAAGTCTTGCCAGTGAAGTCCGGACGCATATCACGATGCATCGCACCTCCAGATGGATTGGCCCAGTGAAGGGTCGGATCTACTGGTAAGAGATGAGGCAGGAAATCGCCGTTGGTGTCTTTGAGATCATTGATCCACTTCACCCTAACGGGTGTACTCCATTTTGCTTCAATCGTTAGTGAAGGCGCGTTGTGAAGCAGCAGCCCTCGATTACTCTCCGATGCTATTGCGCCGTATCCCCAAACGGTTGTGGGAGGCAGGCCTGCCGGCAGAATCTGCTGCCGGAGCTGCTTCATCGAAATCTCGTAATAGTCGACATTTTTGCCGCCGCGCTGTACCAGTTTGCCAGCTCTTGGCATCACTGGCGGCACCAACATTGGAGTCTGGAACTTTGGCACAAGATTAGGATCGAGTGTTCCTCCTGGAATTTGAGCGAGCGTCTTGAGAACACCAAACTTGTTGAAGGCATACCAGGTCAGTGCTGTGCCTGCTGTGTATTTTAAAAAGGTACGTCGGGTAATCATGACTCAATCCCCCCAGTGCTCCAATTTGTTAATGCAATCGGCGTCAGCTGCTCAAACCGGAATAGGTGATCGTGCCTGGGCCGAGCCAACTGTTGTGTGTTACGCCAGCCAGCGCTTTTTTTTACCAGCACGGCAACTAGTATTCCGCAACATTCTGCCGCGGTTATTCCTCTCAATGGCTTATAGGAGCGTGAGAATAGGAGCGTGAGAACTGGAAATTATTTCGCAGTGGTGTGGAACATTCCCCACGCATGGTTGGGGATGCACGCTAAATGGTTCGAACTGCGCTCCATCAGGGTCTGTAGAAAGATCGCCCGCCGTTTTTCATGAAAGGTTAGGCGAGAGCGGCTGATCCGTTCCCCACTGCTTGACGGCCTCTAAGTCCGACCGAGGGTGTTGCGTTGCAGATTGCTTCTGCCGCTTTTGAGTTGCAAGAATGAAATCCAGGCGCCGTGCGTCCGGGCGGCCTTAACGACTCGATAGCTGTGGATGAAAACGAAAATGTTTATGTTAGCGATCCCGGGACTCCAATTCACGATCCCGTCTGAATTGATCCCCGATTCACAGCGGAAAAACTACTCGTTAGACTTCTTGGCAAGATATCCCGACAGCGCGTTCTTCCCGCAGATTATTACTCACTCGATCTTGATTAACGGAAGCGGAACAGGCTATCTACTCTTCAAGGGGAAACCCGCGGCATGGATAGTACCGTAAGGTAGTCAAAGGTACTCTAAGGAATCGTTATTGGACGCTTATTTGACGCGCGATGAGCATCTCTTTCCACCGGTTTGGACTACAAGACGGCTCAAATAACAGATCTGTATCGGGAGGTCATGGGATGGTGACGAGAGATGAGTTCCTAACAAACTGCTACTCAAGAGGGGCGATTTCACATAACCTCTACCTCTGAGGTGGAGAGGGCGGTTCGGGTTTTAAAGTCATAACGAGAGTCACTTCCGCATCTAGTCCTCCTCCGACCGCGACAGTTTGTCTCACAGTCGGCATCCGATTCATCATGCGGCTTCCTCTCTCACCAGAGATTTCCACGCTCATAGGACCAATCACAAGCTCATAATCGCCGGGTGTCAGACCTTTGATCACAAAGTGTCCACGAGCGTCGAGTTCCGCGCGATAGAACGTATGTGGGTTACCGTTTGTTGGTCTATACATTACATATAGATTTACGCCCTCAAGTGGGCCTCCTTCAATCTTCACATGTCCTCGCAGAACGCTGCTGCCGGCGCCCAGCACTATCCTGAGCCCGTTTATGTCTTCACCAGCGCGAACGTCTACACCGTCGCGCAATTCCATGCCATTGCGCTCAATACGCAGGAGCCGGAGTGCTGCAGGCCCTCCACGTTGCATGAAAGAGGATAGCCGTACCTTGCCAGGACGAATTCCAGTAATACGAAAGCCACCATCCGCGCTGATGGGCAAGGTCACGGTTGAACTTATCAGATTGTCAGTCAAAGTGCGGGCGCTAATCATTAGCCTGGACAGCACGTCCGCAATAGGAGGATCGACATTTCCCTCGATTGTGACGATACCAGTCAGGGTCGAGGCGGAACGCATGGAAATTTTCAACCCAGTGACGTCCTCATCCTTAACGTCGAAGGAGATGGGGTCGCCATAAGTGTTGCTCACTTGATCATTCTCAGGGGCGATAACATAGTGGCCGGGCAACGCGTTCGGAATTCTGAATTCTCCGTTGCCGTTGCTTCTGAAAGCACCACCCATATGAGTGGAATGCCTACCATTTGCGCTCGTAGTGATTACCCTTAACGCAACATTCGGTACAGGCGCACCGGTTTCGACAACGATAAGGTGGCCCACGATCTCGTAGATCTTCAGGGGCCTGCCGACCGTAATGTCAACGTCGGTGGTTTCGCGTCCGGTCGCAACCTCAACAACCGTAGCCTTGGATGCTTCGTCGGCGCTTGGATGGAAAGTCTCAGGGTAGTAAACCTGGCTCTTCTCGCTCCGTCCATAGGCGGTGAGGCCATAGGCTGTTCCCACTTTTACAATATATCGACCGGGAGACACGGCCGAAATACGATAAATACCTTCGTCATTAGTCGTATGGTCACCTGGCGCAGACGAGTAGAAGGGTCGCGAGTAATTGTCTTCACCTCGAAGAATCAATTCAACGGTCTGACCTTTTACAGGTTCCCCACTAACATCACGGACCTGACCACTAATGCTTCCTTTGCTTACCAGATCGAAGTCAATTCCTTTAACACTCTCGCCTGTTTCAATTGTTACGCTCTTGCCGGATTGTCCTGACCTACCTTGATTCGGAACGACGAGTGTTGGAGCGGAGGGAGAAACATCGTACGTTCCAGCTTCAACTCCAGTTAGCACGTACTTACCGGTTTTGCTGGTCGTGGCTTTCGCAATCGGACGGCGTGGGCCATTTGTATCTGTAGTCAGCAGGTCAACCACCAGACCCGCTTTGGGTCTTCCATCTACCATGATACGCCCGGAAATTGAACCTGAATTCCTATCAGGCAAAGGTTGTTGAGCTTGAATGCTGACAACCACTGAGCTAGAGAAACAAGCGAAAGCGGCAAGCAGATTAATCAATTTGAAACTCATTTTTGGGTACCGATCTGTGAGCTGCAAACAGCCAACGCTTATTCAATCATACGGGCCGGAGGCATGAAGCTTCGGAGAATTTAAGTCGTCCATTAGCGCATTGTCACTTGCGAAATGCAAGCTCGGTTTACATCAAGCGAGCGGCGGAGAAATTGGCTTACAGAACCAGGTCGCCACCGCTCCCTGTACTGACACGTTCCAAGTAAGATCCTGCTTTTGAGGCGAAGCGCGCTGCGAAAACCTCGAGCTCAATCCGCGTCGCGCTTTCGGAACGCAGCTTCTCCAGCATCTGAAATCTGCACCCATTTCGGATCAGGTGACGCCTCGGCGTCGTAGTTGTCGTGCCAGTTCCACCATTTGTACGGCGGCGTCTGCGGATAACCCTCCGGCGAGTCTTCCCACTCCTCCTGCCGCCCGAGCGCAGTTATGTCGAGGTAGTTCCAAGTGTTCCCCATCTGCTCATCGCCGCGATTGTTGATGAAGTAGGTTCGAAAAATCCTCTCGCCGTCGCGGATAAATGCATTCGTGCCGTGCCACTCGTCCACGCCAAAGTCTTTGTCGAAGCTGTCCGTGATGGTGTACCACGGCATCTGCCAACCCATCCTCGCCTTCACGCGCTCGATGTCAGGTTGCGGCGCACGCGAAGCAAACGCGAGCGTCGTGTTGCGGGCGTTCAGATGCGCGAGGTGTGCAACCTGATCGGCCACGAAAGAACAGCCGCGGCAGGCATGCTCGGGCCAGCCAAACACGCCAGGCTCGAAGAACGCTCGGTAGACGATCAGCTGACGCCTGTCTTCGAACAGATCGAGCAGGCTCACTTTGCCACTCGGCCCTTCGAACTGGTAGTTATTCGGCACCGCCAGCCACGGCATTCGCCGGCGCTCGGCAGCGAGCGCGTCACGGGCGCGGGTCAAACTCTTTTCCTTCACAAGAAGCTGCTGACGGGCAGCCTCCCACTCCCCCGCTGATACGATTGGGGGCGTCTTCATTGCGACATGCTCTTCCATATTTTTCTCGTTGCTCTGCTTCACGTTGCTCTCCTTGTTCTCGTTGTTCTTGCCGACGTTGACGATAGTGTTGAGGCTCATTGTTTACTCTTCTTTGAATCCGGTTGCGCTGTCCGTAGGTCGCGACGATGCCGCCGCAAAGCCCGGACCTTCACCGCCACGAAACTGACCACGCCGGCACCCGAAGCAGCGCCTGCAACAACAAGCGCTGCGTTTGTCATACAGAAAGGACACATTGCTTTTACACTCCTTCTTAATCTCTCAAAGTAGTGACGGGCCAAGTGAACTGATTTCTACAGGGCGGACTAATTTCTACAGGCGGGACTAACGATTGCTTACTGAGACGTCAAACGATTGCGACGTTCTGTCAGGAAAGCGCGGACCGCGGGATCGTCGCTGAGTCCAATAGCGCGGTCGTACGCCTCGGCAGCAGCCTGCGGACGGCCGAGTTGTCGCAGGAAGTGCGCGCGAACGGCCCAATACGGTTGATAGGAAATCACGGCCTGCGAGTCGATCTGATCGAGGAGAGTCAGCCCTGCTTCGGGTCCACGAACTTCGGCGTGCGCCGCGGCGTGCGCGATCGCACCGCCGATCGAAGGCGCGAGTTGCATGAGTTGATCGTAGAATGCAGCAATGGCAGCAGCGTCGGTGCGACCTGTGTGAGCACGTTCAGCGTGGACTGATTGGATGGCAGCTTCGATCTGATATCGTCCTGGTCGCCGCATTTGGAAGGCCTCGGTGAGTTCACCCTCCGCTTCTTTGATCATAGGCATGCACCAATCTTTTGGATCCTGCTCGGAGAGCGGTATGAACCTGCCGTCTTCACTGCGACGCGCCGGACGTCGCGCCTCGCAATAAAGCATCAACGCGAGCAGACCGCGGACTTCTGGATCGGCCGGAATCTGCTCCCGCAGCACGCGCGCGAGCCAGATCGCCTCCTGACCGAGTTCCGTGATGCGTTGGTCGGCGCCACTCGCGTCCTCCCAACTGTTGCCGTACGCAGCGTAAATCGCGTTCAGCACTGCTTCAAGGCGCTCGGGAATCTGATCCGCCGTAGGAATCTCAAACGCGATCCGCGCTTGCCGGATCTTGGTCTTGGCACGTACCAATCGTTGTCCGATCGTCTTCGGCGCGACGAGG
>JAICGZ010000079.1 GCA_025922875.1 Pyrinomonadaceae bacterium | reverse complement strand
GCCGTTCATCTGGGGGCTGACCGAACAGATGACTTATAACGCGTACCTGGTGTCCCGCTTCCAGGTTCTTTGCGGAGTACGAGCCTGTCGATTGCACTTGTAGCGTTCGCCTGGTCGGCGCAGCATGTTGTCATGCCGTGGACCTTTGATGCGAAGTTCATGGCATTTCGGCTGTTGGTTTCGGTGCCGCACTCGCTCTTCGTAACCTTATTGTACCTGCGACTTCGGCGCATGATTCCGTTCGCTGTTGCGCACCCCCTGAGAGATGTTGCGCAGACACGTAGATCCCAAAATGAAACTGAGTGCAGGCGATGGCGAAACCAAAGACTATGTGCCACCAAGCCTGCAGCCACCCGATTGGCGTTAATGTCCGGTAAATACTTTCAACTAGTCGCCTTGCTATGCCTGCTATTGGGCCACGCGTACACCGTTGCGGCCCAATCATCCTCAGTCACTCTTAACGAGATAAGCCAGCAGGTTCAGAACTATATACAGAAGACTAGAAAGTGGAAGCACTGGCTCGCCGATCCACCGACGCCGCCTGGAAGTAAACCAAGCCCCGACGTGTCGATCAATTTCTGGTCGTCGGAACAGTGTCTGACGGTGGACCTGCGAGTGGACGGCAAGGCTCTTGGAACGCACCCGGTGCCCTGCCGGATCAAGCTCGCGATCGATCAGTCTCCATCGGAAATCGCCGCCCGCAATAGATTGAGCGAATTTTTCACAAGCTCACGTGAATCTAATCCTACGCCACTTGCAATAGGTGACAAGGCTTATCTCTGGAACGGATCGCATATCGTATTCTTAAAGGGCCGGTTTACATTCTGGCTCAGCGGCAGCGTCGATTTGCGAGTCGGAGACCTTCTGATCAATCGTGACTTCATGGAAAAACTTGCGCGAGACATCGCCACCGCCGCGAACGCGAACGAATGAGCGCCACATATCTTGTAATGGCTTTGCCCGAAACGTTCTGCTTCGGACTTCTTCTCTGTGCAATCTCGGTGTCCTCTGTGTGCCTCTGTTAAACAACAAACGAGTAGATGCAATGAACCATGAATTTCCTGCTGCGGTACCTGAGATACCTGTGAGCGATATGGACCAGGCGCTGGATTACTATCAGCAGAAACTCGGCTTCAATGTAGATTGGGGCGGGGCCGTCGGGGGCATTGCCGGGATTTCAAAGGGTGAGTGCAGGATGTTCCTTACAGACCGTGATTTCCGCCAGTATCATGGGAACGCTCCGCCAGTGACGATCTGGCTCAATCTCGATAGCAAAGAAGAGGTAGATGATCTCTACGGGATTTGGAATGCCGGCGGAGCGAGAATGATTTCAGCGCCGGAGTCGAAGCCGTGGCACCTGCATGAGTTCACAGCGTCCGATCTGGATGGCAATCTATTCCGCGTTTTCTATGATTTCTCCCGAGACGTCTAATGCAAACAGTCCCAAGACAAGAGGTGCCGGTCGCTGCGCCGTTTGTTGTAACTCCCAGTAGCGCGGAAGCAAATTTCCTGCAGCGGACGTGCGCAGCTCTCTTCAATCCGGTCGATATTTCATTCCTCGTTTTTTTCCGCATCCTCTTCGGCGGCATCATGCTATGGGAAGTTTATCGCTACTTCACTTACGGCTGGATCGCGCGTTACTTCATTGAACCTGTTGTCACTTTTACTTACTAC
This sequence comes from Pyrinomonadaceae bacterium, assembly GCA_025922875.1. Taxonomy (GTDB): domain Bacteria; phylum Acidobacteriota; class Blastocatellia; order Pyrinomonadales; family Pyrinomonadaceae; genus PSRF01. The sequence goes on along the minus strand of JAICGZ010000079.1, from coordinate 19,983 downwards.
GGGTTTAGCTGGGTACAGCCCTGGCCAGGGCGCGGGATGTACATTCACTTTTTTGTGCTCGGTCTCGCAGCTGCTTGTGTGATGGCGGGGTTCCTTTACCGCATCGCCGCGCCGATCTTTTTTCTTGCGTTCACATACTCTTTTCTACTGGACCAAACGCGTTACCTGAATCACTTCTACCTGGTCTGCCTGGTCAGTTTTCTGATGTGCTTTCTTCCGGCACAACGGGCTTTTTCCGTCGATGCGTTGCTGCGCCGGAAAATCCGCTCAGACGTAGTTCCGGCGTGGACGTTGTGGCTGTTACGCGCACAAGTCGGCATACCATATTTTTACGGCGGAATCGCCAAACTCAACAGTGACTGGATACATGGCGGCGAGCCAATGCGCACATGGTTAAGTCCTTTGACCAGAGCGCCAGGGATTGGCCATATCTTCGCAGCCGACTGGGTAGTTTACAGTTTCGTGATCGGCGGGTTGATGCTCGACCTGCTCGTGGTGCCGCTGCTCTTGTGGCGACGCACGCGGCTCTTCGCATTCGCGGCAGCAGTTGTATTCAACCTCATCAACGCCGTGATATTCGAAATCGGTATTTTTCCGTGGTTGATGCTCGGCGCTCTCTTGATTTTCTTTCCGCCTGATCTCCTGCGACGTTTTGCCCGAGCGTTTATGTCGCCAGGCGAAGAGTTTGACGACGCGAAGCCGTCGCCAGCCTCTGTGAAACCTAAGAAGACAATTGCGGAAGGAAGCAGTTGCCCGGCCTTGTCCACTTCGCAAAAATTTGTTGCCGGACTGTTGGCAGCCTATCTTGCTGTTCAACTTCTTCTCCCGCTTCGCCACTACTTGTATCCGGGTAACGTAAGTTGGACCGAGGAAGGGCATAATTTTGCGTGGCATATGAAGTTGCGAACAAAGGTTGGCGAGGCAGTCTTTACTGTGACACATCCAGGAAGTGGACAAACCTGGACCATCAAGCCGGAAGATTATCTAAAACCTCACCAGCTGATGAAGGTGATTACAAAGCCGGATCTGCTCGTGCAGTTCTCCCATTTTCTTGCCGAAGAGAAGAGGCGTGAAGGTTATGAGAATGTTGAAGTGCGCGCTCGCGCAATGGTTTCTCTTAACGGCCGCCAACCGCAGTTGCTCATCGATCCCAACGTAGACCTGGCTAAAGAACATGTAAGTTTGTTACCCACGCGCTGGATAGTGCCGCTTACGACGCCGCTCGGAACGAGAGGCACAAGAATTCTCGTAGATGAAGATTGAGACTAATCAGTCCGGAGGGCCACCAGCGGATCGACTTTTGTGGCGCGCCGGGCGGGAACATAACAGGCAAACAAAGCCGCCAGCGACAAAAGCGCTGGAGTGAAGATGAATGTCAACGGATCTGTGGCGCTGACTCCAAACAGCAAACTCGAAAACAAACGCGTGCAGATAAAAGAACCGACTAAACCAATTGCCAGTCCTGCCGCCAGCAACAGTGCTCCCTGCCCAAGTACCAGTTGAAAAATATCGCGACGCTGAGCCCCCAATGCCATACGTACCCCGATCTCGTGCGTTCGTTGGCTGACGAGATACGACAACAAGCTAAACAAACCGGTAGTAGCGAGTGCCAGCGCGAGTGACGCCAGCAGTCCGAGCAGCCACATCGAGAAACGATCGGCAGCAACAGAACGCGAAATTAATGTGTCCATCGTTGTCATGTTGCTGACCGGTTGAGTCGGATCGATTTCCCGGACCTGCGCCTTGACCGGTTCAATCAGTCGATTCGGATCGGAGGTAGTTCGCACCACCAGGTTCATTGGCAAGTAGGCGTTCTGCGCGTGCGGAATAAAAACCTCCGGACGCGGATCGGCCTTTAGCCCGTAATACCTGATGCTGCTAATCACGCCAACAACCTCGTAAGCATACTTGCCGCGATTGTAATCAAGCATCAAACGCTTTCCGACAGGATTCTCGTTGGGCCACACCTTGTCCGCCAGATTTTTACTCACAATCATGACGGCAACAGTATCTCGCCTGTCGTACTCAGAAAAATTACGACCTTGCAGCAATGAGATACCCATCGTTTTGAAGTAGCCTGGAGTCGCCATGGTGACCGCTGTTTTTTCTCCGTCGCCGCGTGGTTCCGGTTCGCCCTCGCGCCAGTAGGGTCGCTTAAAATCAACGCCAACATCACTCATGGGAAGAGTTGTGACTGCTGCGGCTGACGTGACGGAAGGGATAGCTTCGATTCGCTCGATGAGTTGCCGGTAATACTCCGCAGATCGACGGTCGTATGTCGCACTATCGAGCGTAATATGCATGGTCAACAGATTATCGGAATTAAACCCCGGATCAATCGACATTAAATGAACGAAGCTACGTACAAATAAACCTGCGCAGGTAACAAGTACCAACGCCAGTGCGACCTCCGCTACAACCATCGCATTACGGAATCGATGGGTAGCGAGTCTTCCTGCGAGCCCTTTCGTACCTGCATCTTTGAGCGTAATGAAGAGTTCCGCCCTGGAAGCTTTGAGTGCCGGCAGCAAACCAAACACAACAGCGGTGGTGATCGAGATTGCGAGCGCAAACAACAGCACTCTTGCATCAATTGAAACCTCACTGATTCGAGGCGTGTCGAGCGGCGCCAGGGAAAGCAACAGATCAAGACCGTGCCACGCCAGGGTGACTCCGGCAATGCCGCTTATCAGAGCGAGCAGAAAACTCTCTGTGAGCTGTTGTCGAACGAGCCGAGCGCGAGATGCTCCGAGCGCCAAACGTAGTGCGAATTCACGTTTTCGAGCTGTTGATTGGGCCAACACCAACCCTGCAACATTCGCACACGCCAGCAACAACACCATGCCGACCGCGCCGAACAACATCAACAGAATCAGGCGGCTCGAACTCACTACTTCTTCATGAAGTGGAATAACTGTTGCGCTCCAGCCACGATTTGTTTCGGGAAACCGTTCTGCCAGTCCTTCGTAAATTAGCGACAATCGATTTTGTGTTTCTTCACCTGTACTGCTCTGTTTGATCCGTCCTATCACGTTCAGGAACCGCCAATCTCGAGGCGGTCCTTTGGGAAACCTTTGCGCGTTGTAGGTGCGAGCGATGTCCCAGGGCAGCCAAATATCAGTTTTCTTACTCGGGATGGTAAAACCCGAGGGCATTACTCCGGCGACTTCCCATTCGCTGCGATTGATTGTGATCTTCTTGCCAATAATCGAAGGATCAGCGGCGAAGCGGCGTTTCCAAAGACCGTCGCTAATTACCACGATGCGGTCGCCACTGAGAAAGCGTCCCAACTCGAATGCGGCGCCGGAAATCTCTTCGGGAAACGGCTGACCCACAGCCGGCTTAACGCCGAGCGTCTTGAAGAAATTGACTGAGACCTGGGCCGTCGGTACTTGCTCGGCGTCCTGTGAACCTTGAAGCGTGGATGCGGTTTCGTAGAATGCTGCGACGGAATCAAACAGGCCTCGTTGTTCCAGGTCCAGAAAATTAGCTGGGGACACATTATCTCGTTCGACTACGCTGGATGGATTTGTTTCCTTGATAACGACCAACTGGTCTGGGTCGTCATATGGCAACGGCGCCAGAAGAACCGAATTCACCACGGAAAAGATCGCTGTATTGGCGGCAATTCCCAGCGCAAGGATTAAAACAACAACGAGCGTAAATCCGGGTTTGTGGGCCAGTCGTCGTACCGCATAGCGCAGGTCTTGTCGGAGCGTGTGCATTGAGATTTCTCCGGAATGAAAGACGAACTCTGGGATTGATTGTTGGAATCAATTAATCCAAAAGGTGTTTGGGGAGACGTGCGGTCCATATAATGCTCCAGACCGTGCTTGAAATCCAGCCAAAGTCAATCATGTAAATCCGTGAGAAATGTCAACGTCAAGTCGGTTGCATTTCGTCACTGGTTTCTCTCCGTTCACACCATCCACAGGTATTTCGCTGCAAACACCGCCGCTAGCGCGAAAAATACCTTAGACTGGCTTTGCACGAAAAGTACTTAAATCAATTCGGAGACCTCTGTGCGAAACATTTTTCTCACGCAAAGGCGCAAAGAAAACCCTGGAACGTAGCGCTTTGCGCCTTTGCGCGAGAGTTCTTCTCCTAAAGAGATACTTTCCGTGCAAAGTCCCTTAAACTTTCTCGCTACTCCAGGATCGAAAGGATCTATCCATGAACCGAAGAGAGTTTGTTGTGGCAGGTTCGTTCACCCTCGCTACGCTGGCCCTAAACGCCAAGGCGCAAGAGAAGAAACAGTATGTCTGCCCGCCTTGCGGATGCAGGCGTGATGGTGAAGTACATAACGAGCCCGGCAATTGCCCCGCTTGCGACATGGCGTTGATCGAGAAGACACCGGCCATGAGCGAACTGACGGGTATTCCCAATTTCCTGAAGCTAACCGATCAAGTGTGGACGGGCGGCCAGCCATGGCCTGAGCATCTGCCTAAGCTTAAAGACGCGGGCATCAAGATCATCCTCAATCTGCGCCCACATGCCGAACACGATGGTCAGCGCGAGGAGTTGAAAGTGAAGGAGCTGGGAATGAGCTACTTCAACATTCCCGTTGCTTTCAGCTCGCCGGATGAATTAGACGCCGATGACTTCCTGAAGATCACTGACGAACAACTCAGGAATGGGCCAGTGTTTATTCACTGCGCGGTCGGCGCTCGCGTCGGCGCCTTCTGGATGATTCGCCGCGTACTGCGTGATTCATGGGAAGTCGACAAGGCATTGGAAGAAGCCAACCGAATCGGACTGCGCAGTCAATCTCCACTCGTCGAGTTCGCGAAAGAGTACATCGAGAAAAAGAAGAAGAAGTAAGGCAGGAAAGTTATGAAGTCTTTGCTTGCGTTGGCACTCTGCTTCGCGTTGGCCTCAGTCGCATATGCGCAGAACTGGCCATCTTTCCGCGGACAAAATGGCGCAGGCGTGGGTGATGGAAACGATCCGCCGGCGGCTTGGGATGTAGAGAAACAAGCCAACGTCTTATGGAAAACACCGATCCCCGGTCTCGGCCATTCGAGCCCAATTGTGTGGGGAGATCGCATCTTCGTTACGACTGCGGTCAGCAGCGCCGCGAACTCACAGTTCGTGCATGGTCCAACCGAGACACCAGCATCTGCCGGCGATAATTCGAAGCACAGTTGGCGCGTTTACTGCCTGAATAAGAAGACCGGACGCATCATCTGGGAGAAGGCGATTTACGAAGGTGCGCCGAAGGTCAAACGCCACGTCAAAGCCAGCTATGCGAATCCGACTCCGGCTACGGACGGCAAACACCTGCTGATTTCCTTTGGCTCAGAAGGACTCTACTGCTTCGACCTTGACGGAAAGCTTTTGTGGAAACAGGACCTCGGTGTTCTCGACGGTGGCTGGAGCCCTGACGCTTCGTTTCACTGGGGCTTTGCCAGTTCACCCGTTATCTATAAACATCTGGCGATCGTCCAGTGCGACACGCAGAACCAGTCGTTCATTGCGGCTTTCAATCTCGCGAATGGTAAACGCGTCTGGCAAACCGCGCGCGAAGAAGACAGTTCGTGGAGCAGCCCAACGATCTACGAAGGCAAGGATGGCGCTGAGTTAATTACCAGCGGAACGAAATACTATCGTGGTTATGATCCATTGACTGGCAAAGAGCTGTGGCGATTGGCCGACGGAGTGGACACGAAAATCCCAACCCCCATTGCCGCAAACGATTTGTACTTTCTCGGCGGCGGCGCCTCAAATGCGCGGCGCACGTTTTATGCAGTGCGTGCCGGAGTCAGAGGAGAGATCAAGCCCGCGGAAACTAAAAGCATCGCGTGGCAAAGCTCACAGATCAAACCACACATCGTCACGCCGATTGTCTATGGCGGTTATTTGTACGTCTGCACAGACAACGGCATCCTGAGTCAATATCAGGCCACAACCGGCGAGCCCACTTTTCGTGCGCGGTTGGGCCATGGCGGTTCATTCAGCGCCTCGCCTGTGGCAGCCAATGGGAAACTCTACTTCGCCAGCGAAGATGGAGATGTATTTGTGATCAAAGCTGGTCCTACTTTTGAATTGCTGGCGCGAAATGCAATCGGAGAAGTCATCATGGCGACTCCCGCGATCGCAGGCAACATGATCGTCATTCGCGGCCAGAATCATATCTTCGGGATCGCGGGACAGGAGTAGCGCAGAAACCAGTTGCCATGAAAGGCCAAGAAATATTCCTCGCGCAAAGGCGCAAAGGCGCAAAGAAAGCCCTTTAGAAACGCGGCAGCGCTTTGCGCCTTTGCGCGAGAAATCTTGCATAGGTACTTTTTGGGCAAAGCAATACCCACTTCTGCAATTGCTCCAGAAAATACGCCAGATCGAAGAACTCCTTCTCCGTTTGAATTTTCCCGTCCTGGTTGAACTTACCGCGGCAGGAAATTTTTTAATTGACTCCCGGTTAGCAGAGCCATGGGCCCGTTCGTGTCAGAATCAGTACCGTTCGTGTATTCCTGATGGCCCTCACAAACATTTCCGGCTACTATGCCGCGCCGAAAACTATCCAAAGGAGAGGCTTTTATGAAACCAAGAATTCTCTTGACTGTTTGCTGCGTGCTGTTCTCTGCCGGTTCACTGTACGGACAAGCAGCGCCACCCGCTCAGCCTCCTGATGCGGCAACAGTACTTCGCGATAATTTCACTGAAGTCAGTGGGTGGGTAAGCAAGGCGGCCGAAATGGTGCCGGACGACAAATACAACTATCGACCGGTTGATTCGGTGCGGACGTTCGGGCAGTTAGTGGCGCACATTGCCGACTCCTACAATTATTTCTGCGCGCAAGGCGCCGGCAACAACGTTGAATGGTCCGATCCAATCGAAAAGGGAACAACCGACAAGGCTACGGTCGTTCCCAAGCTCAAGCAGGCGCTGGATCGATGTACAGAGGCGTACAAGGGTAGCAATGGCCGCGTTGGACCATTGCTGGGGAACGTGGGCCATACAAACCTGCACTATGGCAATATCATCACCTACATGCGCATGCTCGGCATGAAGCCGCCGTCTAGTTAGAGGGCATAGAAAGAAGCACAAAAGCACAAGAGCTTTCACTGAATCTTTTGTGCTTTTTGTGCTTCTTTGTGATTAGTCGCCGGGTACCTCGCCGTAACCGGCGCGCAAATGGACCGGCTCCGTCTTCGGTTTTCGCAGCCGCAGATTCAACATTTCGACGAACACCGAAAACGCCATCGCAAAATAGACGTAACCTTTTGGAATGTGGTGATCCAAACTCTCTGCTATCAACGTCACCCCAATGAGCAGTAGAAACGAGAGCGCGAGCATTTTTACCGTGGGATGCTTTTGCACAAACCGGCCAATCGATCCCGAAAACCCCATCATGAAGACAATCGCAATGACCACAGCGGCGATCATGATCCTGATGTCGTCAACCATTCCTACCGCCGTGATCACCGAATCGAGCGAGAACACGATATCGAGCAGCATTATCTGAATGATAACGCTGGCAAAAGACGCGTAGACTTTGGCGACAGTGTGCCCTTCCTCGCCCTCGAGGGAGCCGTGGATTTCATGCGTCGACTTTCCTATGAGAAACAATCCACCGAGCATCAGAACCAGATCGCGGCCCGAAATCTCCTCCCCGAGCACGGTAAACAAAGGAGCAGTTAGCCCAATTACCCACGTGAGTGAAAAAAGAAGAATCACCCGCATTATCAGCGCCAGTGCCAGACCGAGAAGTCGCGCCCTTGCTTGTTCCCCGGCCTGAAGTTTGCCCGCCAGGATCGAGATAAAGACGATGTTGTCGATGCCGAGAACCAGTTCAAGCACTGTAAGGGTCGCAAAGGCGATCCACGCCTGAGGATCTGAAAGAAGTTCCATTGAAAACCTCACGAATCAGTTTTAGGCAGAGCTATGGGAAATACTTCTCGCGCAAAGACGCAGAGCGCCGCCGCGTTTCCAGGGTTTTCTTTGCGCCTTTGCGCCTTTGCGCGAGAAAACTTGTATGAATTCGGCTGCGGACAGACGTACTATATGTACCACAGAGAACGCACTGCCGAACAACTGAGGGCGATGCTTATGTCGGGCATTAAACTTTCCCTGTTATCCATATCCACTTGTCTTTTTCTACTTCCCGCCGTGGTCTTCAGCCAAACGAAACCTGAGCCGGCCGGCGACACACAGGATGTCATTAAGTTTGAGACATCCCTGGTCCAAACTGACGTGATGGTCTTCGATCAAAAGGGACGCTTCGTCGATGGATTAAAACCCGAACAATTTCAGTTGAAGATCAACAACACGCCGCGCGAAATATCTTTTTTCGAAGCAATCAAGTCCGGAGGTTTTAGCAGCCAACGTGAGGAACTGAATTCTGCCGGGCCAAAACCGGTCAAGCTACCTAAACCCGATTCACAGCGCCGCGCCGTCATATTTTTCGTTGACGATCTGCATCTGGCCCCGGACAGTCTGGTACGAACACGAAAAGCATTGCTCGAGTTCATTGATAGCGGCATCGGCAAAGACGATTTAGTCGCCATCACTTCTCCCAGCGGACAAATCGGATTCCTGCAACAGTTCACTGCCGACAAAGAAGCATTGCGTTCAGCCGTTGCCCGTTTGAACTATCGCACACAAATAAAAACCGACATGGAAAAGCCTCCAATGTCTGAGTACATCGCGGCGAAGATCCGCGAAGGTGATGAACAGGCAATGGTCTATTACATCCAGGAGCTTCAAAAGCAAAACTGTTTTCGCGCGGCCGGCGAACTGATCTGCACGGTGTCTCCTCAGTCTGCCAGACAACTGGTCAAGAATCGCGCACAGCAGATCACTGTGGAGGCTGCGCCGGCGACGGCTGATACGTTGCGACTGCTGGAAGGACTGATGCGCACTGCGGCTCAGCTGCCCGGACGCAAACTGGTGTTTGTAATATCCGATGGTTTCTTTCTGAACGATCGCAAAACGGGTTCGCTCGATAGGATCAAGAAAGTAACTGACGCAGCCGGGCGCGCCGGCGTTGTGATTTACACGCTTGATGCGCGCGGCATTGTTAGCGACTCGATCGATGTCACAAATAATAAGCCAATGGAGCCCAGCGGTTTTTTGACCGGCGCTACAATCGGTGAAATCGCCGCTTCACAGGACGGCCTTAATGCGCTCGCCAAGGACACGGGTGGCCAGGCGTTCCGTAACACCAATCTTCCTATGCACAAGTGGGTTGAAAAAGTAGTAGACGAAACGTCCAGTTACTATTTGCTCGCGTGGAAACCTGACACGGAAGAGCAGAAGCGAGGTAAGTTCAAAAACATCGAGGTCAGCATCCCAGGTCGCCCGGATCTCAAGGTTCGCGTGCGTAGCAGCTACTTCAAATCGGCCGCTCTGCCGTTACTGACGACGAAGAAAAAGCGGGATAAGGATCCCACCAAAGCGCGCGACGACGACATGCGTCTGGTAGTCGATGCACCGGTTTCGCAACGTGAGATACCGACGGAAGTAGATTTGCGCTTCAGTCAAATGCCGGGTTTTGGCACTCGCGTGATCGCGACCGTCGAGATAGATGATGCGGCGCTGACGTTTGATCCTGTTGAGGGAAAGCTCTCGGCTGATGTCGATATCGCTGGGATCCTTTACGACGACAAAGGCAAACCCATCGACAGCTTTGTAGGGCGCCTGCGAATCTTTCCGCGGAATGCAACAACTGGTTCCAGGACGCAACAGAAGCGATCGATATACAGGTTCAGCACACTCGTGCCCGGCGGTCTCTACCAGGTGAGAGTCGGCATTCGTGATTTAAAGAGCAGCCGCCTCGGTAGCGCCATGGACTGGATCACAGTACCGAAGATCTAAAACCTTAAGGTCGTAACTGTAGGGGCGGCCCTCCGTGGCCGCCCCTCGTTCATGCAGCGCGTCAGAGGGGCGGCCACGGTGGCCCGCCCCTACAACTTCTCCCCGCAATACTTGCAGTAGATCGCGTCCGGGTCATGTCCTTCAGCGGCACATAAAGGACAAGACTGCCCCGAAACTCTCTTTTCGCGCACGGCGTGTGCGAGTTCCACTGACACGATACCGGTGGGTACTGCAATGATGCCGTAACCGATGACCATGACGATCGACGCAAGCATTTTACCGAGCGACGTCTTTGGCGAGAGATCGCCGTACCCGACAGTTGTCAGCGTTACGATTGCCCAGTAGATGCTTACCGGAATACTCGTAAAGCCATGTGCTTCGCCTTCAATGACGTACATCAGTGCGCCGATGATGACCACGAGAAGCACAACCGCTGAAATAAAGACACTGATTTTGCGCCTGCTCGCACGAAGTGCGAGCCGGAGTGTGTCGGCTTCCGAAACGTATTCAGAGAGTTTCAACAAGCGAAACACTCGGAGCAAACGGAGTATGCGAATCACCAGCAGGTACTGGCTGCCTGGCACGAAGACACTCAGGTACGTGGGAATGATGGCGAGTAAATCAACAACACCGAAGAAACTCGTTGAGTAACGCAGCGGACGCCGCACGCTCAAGAGTCGAAGGAAGTATTCGACGGTGAATAGTAGCGTGAACGCCCACTCGAGTGTGTAGAGCAGTTTGCCATATTGCTCTCTGACTTCACGGACGCTTTCCAGAACAACTGTGGCAACGCTAAGAAGAATCAGCCAGATCAGGGCTAGATCAAAGTACCGGCCCGCACGCGTATCCGATTCGAAGATGACTTCGTGCAGCCGCGCACGCCGCCTGGTAGCGGGACGTTCCTCGGCTGGGAAAATTTCGTGTACTTCCCGGCTCATTTCACCAATTCATAGCTTAAGTGGCAGCCGCGTGTCGAGTTGATGCTAATAGTAGCTGTGGTGAGTTGAATATTCGGGCGAACGAAGGGCGTATATTTTCGGAAAGGTCGTGGCTGAAACCATTAATTTTTTATTGACTTCATATGCCAACAGGTTCAGAGTTCCCCCGACAAACTCAAAGTCACATCCCCCGGCAAACTCAAAATCACGTCGCCCGACAAACTCAAGTCACCTCAAGGAGGCTTCACATGAACCTACCAAGAAAGACCACACTTACGAGATTAGTAGCAAGTGCTTTATGCCTATTAGCTTTGAGCATTTACATCACATTTGCGCCGGCTCCGACTGCTTTCGGATCGTCGTGTACATGTGGTGGCGGCATGGACGGCCAATGTGGGAGTGGGCAGCGGTGCGTCTGCTTGTTTCAGAATCAAGTATGCCAAAATTGCGTCTGGAACGACGACCGTACTTGTCCGTGTACAGGCGAGTGTCAGATCGACTGACGGCAAGCGTCAACTAATCTGACTTCGGATTAAGTCGTACTCTCCAGATTGAAGCAACAGAATGAGTAGTGTTAATTCCGACTCGCAGGGTTCCCGTGTGCGTGGCAACAGGCCGGACGGTTTTCTGTTGCTGCTCTTAATAGCGTCTCTTTCTCTGAATGTATATTTGGGATGGAGCTTAAAGCAGCGCGGCAGTGTCCCACCAAATACCCCGACACTCTCACTCGGAACGAAGGTCGATCAGGTTACGGCCTTAGGCACCGACGGAAAACCGTTCACCATCTCCTACAACGATACTGATAAACCGACTGTGTTCTACGTGATAACACCCAGTTGCATTTGGTGTAAACGTAATCAGGCGAATATCAACAAGGTTGCCGACACTAAAGCAAATGACTTTCGGTTTATTGGGCTATCGTTGGCGGAACCTGGGTTGAAGGAATACATTGAGGAGCATCATTTCCAGTTTCCCGTATACCACGGAATGACCGCAAAAACTCTGCAGTCGCTGGGACTTGGAAGTACACCACAGACCATTGTCGTTTCGCCGGAGGGTAAGGTACTGAAGGTGTGGACCGGAGCCTACGATGACAAGTTGAAGTCTGAGATCGAGGACTACTTCGGGACCCAACTTCCTGGCCTCAGTGCGTTAGATAAGTAGTCTCCCTCGATAGTTATCAACGAGTGCGGAAGCCCGGGTGATAATCACCTTTTTGGAACGGTCCCTCTGTTAAAGCGTCTATGCTTCATGGCCGAGGGGGCGAGACCAAGAGTCTGCACAAGAACTTGCGGCGCTTACAATATGCATTACCCAGTCTGTTACCAGAATTGCAACGAATACCCGCAGCGACGACAGGTCGCGATTAATCTTCAACGCATGGTGGTGGCCGCCGTTTGTCTCCTTGGGACAATTTCGTGCCAGCACGTGTTGGCCCAATCGAAACCGGCTGGAACCGGAGAGTCTCCGCTCTGTACTCAGGATAATGCGTTCGACATGATTAAGCAGCAGGTCGACCTCACTAAGACGTTCAACAATACTAGCCAACGCATCACTGTTCTTATTCGAGCGGCGGATCTGTTATGGCCTTACAAGCAGGATGGAGCGCGGGCGGTTTTCACTGAGGCCTTTGAATTAGCAACAGAGAATGAAAAAGAGAATGAGCAGAAGGGTCCTCGATCAGTAGTGCTAAGGATGCAAAATGCTGATCAGCGATATGTCGTCATTCGTGCGGTTGCGAAACGTGATTCTGCCTGGGCGAAGGAGTTAACCCGGCAAATACTGAAGCCGGATGTTGACGATGGCGATCCCTCGTTAACGAGAGATTCCTTTCAGGATGTCTTAACAGCGGAAAGGTTGCTTGATTCCGCACGTCAACTGATCTCTACCGATATCAACGTAGCTTTTGATCTGGCGAGGATGAGTTTGCGTTACCCGGCGAGTACGATGCTAACGCGATTTCTATATAGACTCGCGGAAAATAATCAGCAAGCAGCCGACCAGTTTTATCTTCAAGCGCTCGCGGTTTACGCTGACAAGCCGATGCGTGAGTTTCTTTACCTGCATGCATATCCATTCGCTTCGCGAGAGTCGCTCGACACGCCGATCTTCGCATCTTACGTCGTGCCGTCCAATTTCGTGACCAACCAATCTCTACAACGGCGGTTCGTTGAGGTTCTGTTGCGTCGAGCGCATCAAGTATTGGAAGTACCATTAGATCCAGGCGACACCTATCGCGATTCGACCGGAGCTTTGCTGTCGGGCACAGCACATCTCTTGCATACATTGATGCGACTTCAGCCTCCGGTAAGAATGTCTCTACCTGATCTATCCGCGCCGCTTACGCAAGCGCGAGAGAAAGTTCTGGTGTCGCTTTCGCCCGAAACACAGAGGCAACTGCTGCAACCGGGAAAAGAGATTTCCATCCCGTCGGAGAAAACGTTTGATGAACAGATAGAGTTGGCACAAAAGATACCCGATGTAAACCGGCGCGACGAACTCATTGCGACGATAGTTTTAAGCGCCGCCTCGGATAAACCGGCCCTGGCAACCATCATTGATGTAATTGATAAGATTAGTGATTCGAACGTGCGCGTAGCATTACGAGAGTGGATCTACTTTCGGCGCGCTACAACCGCTATCAAAGACAAGGAGTTTGAGGAAGCGGAAAAACTCGCGTTGCAGGTGGAAGGACTAGAGCAACGCGCCTATCTTCACACTGAGATCGCAAGGGCATTACTGAACAGCAATGAAACGCAGACTCGTGCGCGCGAGGTTCTCGATGCCGCAGTAACCCAGGCAAAGAAAGCCGGCAAGACAATTTTTGCCGCACGTTCGTTGCTAACTGCCTCCAATCTCTACGCCAAAATAGATCCCGGGCGGTCGATCGCGATTTTGGCAGACGCGGTTGATCGGATTAACCACATCGATGCTCCGGATTTTGCCGGCGATGATCAAACGCTGGTAAAAGCCGTACAAAAAGCGGGCCGGCCCGGTCAGTACTTGCTTCGGTTTCCCATGCCCGGTCTCGATCCGCAAAGTGCGTTTCGTGAAATGGCCAAAATTGACTTCGACAATGCGCTATCTCAGAGCAGCGCCTTAACTGACAAGCTTCAGCGTGCCATCTCGACACTCGCGTTGGCAGAAGCGTGTTTGCAGCAACCGCTACGACCGCCGAAGGAAAAGCCACAAAAAAAGCCAGGCCTCAACTGAAATCCTCAGTTAAGAAAAGTGGAACTCAAGCGTTAATAAGGTGGAATACTTGTAGCCGCACTACACAAGCGACTCAATTCACTACGGGACTGGGGGCATCATGTTGAAAGTACACGCCAAAAAATCGGACGCCGTTGCGGTTCTTTGTCTTGAAGGACAGATTATAAATGGCGACACAGAGATCCTGCGCAGCGCTGTGCAATCAGTCTCCAGCGCCCGCGAGATCATTCTCGACTTCTCAAACATAATGACTGTGGATGCTCACGGGCTCGGCGTGTTGTTACAACTGCGCGAAGAGACGCTCGCAAAGGGAATTCACTTCGAACTGATAAATCTGAGCAAACGTGTGTACAGAATATTCGAAATCACACGGCTCCATACCGTTTTCGAGATCAGCCGCGGCGTACAATTCTTTCCCAAGCCCACATATGCGCCGCGCCTGCTCGTCGCCGCCTAGCTTGGCCTAAGCCACAAAGAACACAAAAGCACAAAACTCTTGTGCTTTGTGGCGTCACGGCCTTTCTGCTAGACTCCACACCATCCACTGGCATGTGAGCGACACGCTCGCAGCACCCAAATTACTTTAATGTTTGTCGCGTTGAGTAGATTTACTATCGCCAACGACATGGCGGAACAGGTCAAGCAGGCCTTTGTTAATCGTCCCCGGCTCGTGGAAGATGCGCCGGGATTCCAGCGGCTGGATGTCATCAGTCCGGTTGACGATCCGCAGGAACTCTGGTTATTGACTTACTGGGATAACGAGCAGAGTTTCACAACCTGGCACCATAGTCATCTATACCGCGACTCACATCGCGGCATTCCCAAAGGTCTGAAACTGGTTCCTCGTAGCGCCGAACTTCGCTTCTTCGATCACGTCTCATCATAATTAACCAATGCAGTCGAGCGACAAGGAAGTGGGGAGAAGAATTAACGCGGAGCGCGACTCGCTGGCGGAGGCGATCACTGCACGACAATATGAATTGCAGCCGGAACTGGCTTCGCGTTATGGTCCGGCAGGGCGTGAAAAATGCCTCCAGGATGCACGCTACCATCTGTCTTATCTGGCCGAGGCTCTCAGTGCATCCAGTCCCGCTCTGTTTGCTGCTTACGTGAGCTGGGCCAAAGTGATGCTCGCGACGCGCGGAGTTCCCGCCTCCGACCTCGCACAAAATCTTGAATGCATACGCGAAGTTCTCGAGCGCAGTCTTCCCGGCGAGACCAGCGCACGAGCACGCAAGTTTATCGAAGCCGGATTAAAACGTTTGCCCGAGTTCCCTGCCGAGCTTCCCACGCTGATCGATGATGGTCCACATCGGCAACTGGCAGAGAACTATCTGGGCCTGCTACTGCGAGGCGAACGACAATTAGCTGCTCGTTTAGTGCTCGACTCAGTCGACGCGGGCGTCAGTCCAAAGGACATTTACCTGCACGTCTTTCAGCGCACACAGCGGGAGATTGGGCGACTCTGGCAGATGAATAAAATCAGCGTGGCGCATGAACATTACTGCACTGCGTCCACACAGTTCATCATGGCCCAACTTTACCCGCGCATCTTCCGCACAGAACGGGTGGATCGAACCATGGTCGCCACGAGCGTCGCCGGCGAACTGCATGAACTCGGCATCCGAATGGTGGCTGACTTCTTCGAGATGGAAGGTTGGGATACTTACTACCTGGGCGCCAACACTCCGGCTGCGAGCGTCGTGCAGGCAGCAACCGAACGTAAAGCAGAAGTGCTCGGGATTTCGGCGACTATGACTTTTCATCTTCACGCAGTGGAGGAGTTGATTACACTCGCGCGAAAAACCGCAGGGTGGGAAACGAAGATAATGGTCGGCGGTTATCCATTCCACCTCGAGCCGGATTTATGGCGACAACTCGGAGCAGATCTATACGCGGCCGATGCTCAGCAAGCTATTTCACTGATTAACCAGCTTAATGCCGGAGGCTCCGCACAATGAGCGCCAGCGCCAAAGAACAACTGATGGCAGTTGCCTTTATCTGTGACACAAAAGGCACCGTACTGCAGGTCCTCTACGACGGGCTGGGGATCTCGGCGCCTGAAAGATCCTTTTTCGACGTGGTCCATCCGGAGTGCGTGGACAAAGCTCGTGCGTTTTTGGATTTGGTGCGCCAGCGAGAGGCTGCTTTCGGCTGGGAACTGAACGTCGTGATCGAGTCGAACATCAAGCTGCTTCACTTCGCGGGATGTGTCGTAGACGACGGCCTGTTGATTACTGCGGCCACGACGCCACTCGCCCTCGCAGTGGTGTGCGAGCAGCTTGTTTCCGTTCGCGGCCTGCCGATGTTGCAACGAGTCGTGGACAGTAATAGTAATTCGCACCAGTTGGCGGATATCGATACCGAGCGTTATCTGGAACTCACGCTAATGAATAATGAGCTGATGACGCTCCAGCGTGAGTTGATTAAACGAACGATCGAACTGGAGAAGTTGAATGAGGAGAAGAACGAGTTCATTGGCATCGCTGCTCACGATCTGCGCAATCCGCTCCAGGTGATCGATGGTTACAGCAGGCTGTTGCTGTCCGAGTCGTTCGGTGCACTCAACGCGGAGCAACGCCAGATGGTCGCGGCCATTAGCCGGAACAGTGATTTCATGCTGAGACTGATCACGGACCTGCTTCACATTTCACGCATCGAGGCCGGGAAGCTACAGTTAGACATGCAACCCACAGACATCGTTGAGGTGATCCGCAAGAACGTTCAACTGAACCAGTTGCTGGCCCACCAAAAAGAGATCGATCTGAGATTCAATTGTAACGAAGAACAACTAACACTCCTGATCGACACTCAAAAGATTGAACAAGTCCTTAATAACTTGCTTCAGAACGCAAACAAGTTCTCGTATCCGAGTACGGTCGTAACCGTGGGGCTGAACCGTACAGAACGGGGCGCACTAATCTCGGTACAGGATCAAGGCCAGGGAATACCAGCGGAGGAAATGGACAGGCTGTTCAAGCCGTTCCAAAAGACGAGCGTGCAGAGCACCGGAGGCGAACCGAGTACGGGTTTAGGTTTGGCTATCGCGAGAAGGATCGTGGTCGGCCATCAGGGTGAGATCTGGGCCGAAAGCCAACCCGGCGCGGGATCGACGTTTTACGTGCGCCTACCATTCAACTCTTAAGGGCACATTTGTAGGGGCGGCCCTCCGTGGCCGCCCCATCGCAGAATTCCAACCAAGGGGCGGCACGGAGGGCCGCCCCTACAATTGCACTCTCCGACCGCCTCACCCTGCGATCGGATGACGGTTTATTCCGAGCGCAGCGCCACCAGTGGATCGACTCTCGTGGCGCGACGCGCCGGAATGTAACAAGCGAGAAGCCCCACCAGAAGGAGCGCAAGGCCCGTTAACGCAAGAATCATCGGATCACGTGTCGGCAATGAAGGAATGAGCGAAATCAATAGTCTCGATACACCGTACGCGCCCGCCACTCCCAACACCGCTCCAATCACGACCAGGACCGCGCCCTTACTCAACACCAACCACAGAACGTCGCGAGTCTGCGCTCCGAGCGCCATACGAATTCCGAGTTCTCCAGTACGCTGCACGACCGTGTACGAGACAACACCGTAAATCCCAATCGCCGCCAGGATGACACCAACTGTAGCAAACGCGCCCAGCAAGCTTCCCAGCAGAGAGATACTCCCCAGACCCTGATCGACCGCGGCTCGCGCGGTACGGACACGGAAAACCGGTAGATTGGGATCGAGTCCGGCAACCGAGCTGCGCAGACTGTTACCGAGCGTTTCCGCACTCGCCGAGGTACGCAGAAGGATCGTGAGATACGAAGGCGCGGCCTGCGCCACCGGAACAAATGCTTGAAAGCGTGTATACGGCTCTCCGAGGCTGCCGGGAAACGCGAGGTCATTTACTACGCCGACGATTTCAACATACTGCTTGTTTGGACCAGGATTACTTATGCGTTTTCCAATCGGACTCTCGTTGGGCCAAAAGGTACGAGCGGCTGTTTCATTGATAATCACAGTCTGCGGGCGATCACCCACATCCGCTGTGTTGAAAGTGCGCCCTTGTTGCAAACGTGCTCCGATGGTCTCGAAGTAGTGGATACTTGCCTCCTCGTAAAATATTTCGGGAAGCTTATCCGGCGGTGGCTCAGGCCGGCCTTCCACTACAAACGAACTACTGCTGTTGAAACCAAAGACCGGATTCGAACCGCTAATTGCAACGTGCTGCACACCCGGAAGCGTGCTGAGGCGATTTTCCAATTCGGTCAGGAAAGTAACCCGTTGCTTATCGGTTGCGTATTTCTCTCCTCGAAGATTCATTTGCGCGATCACCAGTCCATCAACACGCCACCCTGGATCTGAATTGATGAAGCGGTACAAGCCACGCAGGAACAATCCCGCCGCTGCCAGCAAAACAAACGCAAACGCCACTTCACCGACGATGAACATGTGTCGCAGCCGGTGCTGCGATCGTCCCGCGGTGGATCCGCGCGAGTTATCTCGCAATGCCTGGTTCACATCCGCTCGCGATGCGAACCATGCTGGAACCGTACCGAACAGCACTCCTGTCAACAGTGAGCACAGCAGCGCGAAGCCGAACACTTTGTAATCGAGTTGTACACTCGCTCCCGGCAAATCGGTGAAAAGACGATTGCTGATGAATCGAACGGCCACGAGTGCGATACCGAGACTGATTACTCCTCCGATTAGCGCGACCACAATGCTCTCGGTAAGCGAATGTCGCAGCAGTCGCCAGCGACCCGCACCGAGTGCTGCGCGAACAGCCAGCTCGCGCGATCGCGCGGTGGTGCGAACGAGCTGAAGGTTAGCGAGGTTTGCGCACGCGATCAGCAACACAAAACCTGCGAGCCCAAACGTGAACCACATGACAGTTCTGCCGATGTCGTCAGACATAGATCGCTGCAGCGGTTCGAGTCGCAGGCTCTCGCCTTCATTCGAGGAATTCTGTTTACCGAGATTGGCCGCCAGAGCAACCATACTTTGCTCCGCCTGCTGAATTGAGACGCCTGGCTTGAGACGACCAAAGGAACGGAGAAAGTTGTTGCCGCGGTTCGCCTTTCGCTCCTGAGTAAACGTGAGTGGCTGGTATATATCGATTGGACCCCAAAGGATCGGGTGATCGAATCCGGGAGGCATCACTCCTACTACCTCGACTGACTTTCCGTCGAGCTGAATTGTGCGTCCCACGATACTCGGATCACTTCCAAAACGGCGCGTCCAAAAACGATCAGTCAGGACGATTACGTTGTCAGCGCCGGGCTCGAACTCTTCAGGTTTGAATACCCGGCCGCGCGCCGGCGGCACTCCCAGGAGGGGAAAGAAATCGCCGGTTGCCGCGAGCGTGACCAAACGTTCTGCCGTTTGTCCTTCTTCGGTCAGGTTACGGCTCCCGAAGTTGTACGCGGCCATCTTCTCGAAAACCGTGTTCTGGGCGTGCTGATCGAAAAAGTTTGCGGCTGAATGCGGCCAACTCTGGGAATGTGGTGACGTGCGCCATACTCTTACCAGTTGTTCGGACTGTGGATAAGGCAGCGAGCGAAATAGAAACGTATTCAGCACACTGAACATCGCCGTATTGACACCAATGCCCAGCGCCAGCGTCAGGGCAGCCACGATGGTAAAACCTTTATGCTTTAACAACTGGCGCAGGCTATAGCGGACATCCTGAGATATGCTGCTCATACGTTCCCTCCATTCGTCGTAGAATCAGGCAGGCGGAGTGGTTCAACAGCTTTTTTAAAGTATCTCTTACTAATCAGAACACCTTAGAAGCAACTCTTGTGACAGGAAACCAACGAAAAAACAGCTTTATCTCCCTGAACGCAGTTCGTTATTGCTCAACTTTCGGGTAGTGATGCAGTTTGAGTTCGGATACCTCCCTGGAGTGCGGCGGCCGGGGGGCCCGGTTGGCGCGAAGAAACCGGGCGATTGCCAAAACGCGCCCGGGCGCCCCCCACCACGGCGGGTGAAAAAAGAAAAAGCGGCAAAACAACAGTGTGTGCACATG
>JAICGZ010000078.1 GCA_025922875.1 Pyrinomonadaceae bacterium | reverse complement strand
TAGGATTAACAAGATGAAGCCGCCGAAGAACGCGATGGTGAAGAGTGAGGAGCCGAGCAACAATGGCAACCAAAGATGTGGGGCGTAGAGGCGTGTGATCTGGATCTGTCGCGTCGTGAACTCGAGCAGTTCTTTGCCGTCGCAGTCACTCACCGATGGGACAAGGCAGTTGGGTGTAAAGTGGATAGGCAAGTTGGCTTGTTTGAGAACGCGCGTGATCGTGAAGTCGTCTGAGACGGCGCCGCGCCAGTGTTCGCTGACACTGACTCGTTCAAAGGTGGTGCGACGTATAGCAGTCGAGCCACCCCAGCAAAAGTTCTTCGTCGCGTCATGCCCCAGCGCGGAAGTAATTGACGCATTCCAAACGCTACGCAGTCGCGACGCGAGCCCACCCCGAACTGGAACGAACCAGCGATAACCACTCGAAGCCCCGAGCATTTCATCGGCAAGCGGCGCGACCAGTTGCGCCAGCCACTTATGACCGGGTCGCGCATCAGTATCGACAAAGACCAGCACTTCACATCGCGGATCGATCTGAGTGACAGCTACTCGCAGGT
This sequence comes from Pyrinomonadaceae bacterium, assembly GCA_025922875.1. GTDB lineage: Bacteria > Acidobacteriota > Blastocatellia > Pyrinomonadales > Pyrinomonadaceae > PSRF01. The sequence goes on along the minus strand of JAICGZ010000078.1, from coordinate 21,204 downwards.
TGTGAACTTTCTGTCCACTGTCAGTCGCGGGGCCGGAGATCACAATCTTCGTCGCGACATTAGACGAAGCTCTTAGTTGTTCGACAACCTTAATCGCCGCATCATCCGCAGCGTCGAAAACAAACAGAACTTCGTAACGCGGATAATTCTGCGTGAGAAGAGGGCGAAGATTCTCGGCCAGACCTGGCTCGAGTCCCCTGCCCGGCGCGATCACAGAAACGAAAGGATGAAACTCAGGAATCGGCCGGCTCGTTTCACGGCGCACGTACGCCGCAAAACGTATCCCGCTTAACAACGATTGGAAACCAAACCAGCAGGCGAGCGCCGCGAGGAAATAGTAAAAGATCATCGTTGTAGGGGTGGCCCTCAGTGGCCACCCCTCCGGGGCAGCGTAACGAACGAGGGGTGGCCACGGAGGGCCACCCCTACAACTTATAGATTGAGTGGACCTAGAAGATCCTGCGCAAGTTTGATAAACGGTTGCGGATAGATCCCGAGCGCAATTATGCCGATGACAGAAACGACCAGCGCCGTTTGCAACGCTGGTGAGAGCGCGAGCGGCCTGTTGTCGGCGATACGATCACCGAGATACATCACCTTGATGAAACGCACGTAGTAGTAGAAGGAGACAACGGTATTGAGAATGGCCCAACCCGCCAGCCAGTAATACCACTGTTTCCCGTCGGCCGCGCCGCGCTGGATCAAGCCGCCAAACAGGAAATACTTGCCAATGAAACCACCGGTCATCGGCAAGCCGCCCAGTGACAACATGAAGATCGCCATCATCGCCGCCATGAAAGGCGCCTTTTGGCCCAAACCAGTGAGATCGTCAACGTTGTCGCCGATTATTCCACGGCGTCGCAAACTGATGATGACGCCAAACGCGCCCATGTTCATCAACGTGTAGACAAAGAGATAAATGATCAGGCCCAGGTAGCCGTAAAGGTTACCGGCGATCAAGCCGAGCAACAGGTAACCGGCATTGGAAATTGAAGAATAAGCGAGCAGTCGTTTTGAGTTTTCCTGCGTCACCGCGGCCCAATTTCCGACCATGATCGTGATCGCAGCCACCAGTCCCAAAAGAGGCGCCCAATCAGCACGCATGCCTTCGAGAGCTACGCTGAAAATACGCCAGTACAAGGCAAAGCTCGCGGCCTTCGATCCCGTCGAGAGAAATGCGGTAACGGAAGTTGGTGCGCCCTCGTAAACATCCGGCGCCCACATGTGAAACGGCACTGCCGCGACTTTGAAGAACAACCCCGCGCTCAGCGCGATCATGGCTAACAGCAGCAGCGGTCTCAGTCCTGCAATCTGGTCCGGAAGTCCGCCTGTGCCTGCTGCTGCCTGCAGTGCGCCTTGAATACGCGGCACCAGAGTCGAAACGCTGTTTCCGATGTCGCCGATGTTAGTCGAACCCGCGATGCCGTAGAGCAACGACATGCCGTAAAGCAACACGCCTGATGAAAACGCGCCGAGCAGGAAGTATTTCATCGCGGCTTCGTTCGACTTCTTCTCACGCTTCGTGAAAGCAACCAGGACGTAAAACGTGAGCGCCATCAGTTCGAGACTGATGTAAAGCGAGATGAGATCGTAACCGCACGCGATGAACATCATGCCGACGGTGGCAAAGAGAATCAGCGAATAATATTCACCGTGCTGTTCTCCCTCGATGTCGAGAAAGCGAGTGGAAAGGCCAATGGCCAACGCCGCCGCGATCAGGAAAATGGCTTTGAAAAGAAGTGCGAAGCCGTCGATGCGCACCATGCCGTAAAAGCCGTCGAACGGCAGCGCGTTGCCGATGTACCACCACTGCACGGCGAGTGAGATAAATGCGAGCGCTACGCCGACGAGAGAGAAATAAGCCGTCAGTTTGCTCTTGCGATACGGCAGAATGACTTCCATCACCAGCGCCACGCACGCGCAAGCAGTCAGGATCAACTCGGGCGCGATCAGTTGCAGATCAGCGACGCTAATGATTGAAGTGGTGTTGGCTTGTAGAAGGAACATCGATCACGTAACCACGGATTAAACGGATCTTTGAAAACCGATTTACACAGATCGGATCTGTGAAAACCGCTTTACCGGTTCTGTGTAATCTGTGGCTCTTTCTCTCCTATCACATAATCCGGCCGGACTTGTTTCACAACCGCATTCACGGGCTGTTGAATGTACTCGAGAAACGGTTTCGGATAGACGCCGATCCACAGCGAAAGAATCATCAGGGGCGCCATGTAAGCCCACTCTCGACCCTTGAGATCCGGCAAACGTTCGTTCTTCGGATTATCGATCGTGCCAAAAAACATTCGCTGGTAAAGCCACAGGAAATATCCCGCGTTCAGAATGATTCCGAGCGCGGCCCACGCCGCCCACCACGGATTCGCCTCAAACGCTCCACGCAACGCTAGAAACTCCGAGATGAACACCGCCAGCAGCGGCAGCCCAATCGCAGTCATCACCATGCCCAGAAAGATCGCTGCGTAACCGGGCATCACGTGCGACAGTCCGCCAAACTCCGCGACGTTGCGTGTATGCCGGCGCTCGTAAATTATTCCGACGAGCAGGAAGAGCGCGCCCGAGTAGATACCGTGATTGACCATCTGCATCACGCCGCCGTTGACGCCGTTCGGATTGAGCGCAAACAGTCCGAGCATCACCATACCCATCGACGACACGGATGAGTAAGCGACAAGCTTCTTGACGTCGCCGTCTCTCTTGACGACGAAATACATCGCGGCGAGAGCGCCGTAGATGATGCTCACGATCGCCAGAAAGACGATGACACTCCGCACGCCAAAGGTACCGAAACTCGTGGTCCAACTACTCTGGTCCCTCGAAGCCGCGGGAAACATCGGCAAATTGAAGCGATAGAAACCATAAGTTCCGAGCTTCAGCAGGATGCCGGCAAGAATCACTGAACCAGCCGTCGGCGCTTCAACGTGAGCGTCAGGCAGCCAAGTGTGAAACGGAAACATCGGTACTTTGATCGCAAAGCCGAGTGCGAATGCGGCGAAGAGAAGTATCTGCATCGTACCCATCGGCAAGACGGATCCCATCGCCTGCATGTAAAGAATATTGAACGTGCCGGTACCGTTTGCTGCCGCTGCTTGCAGCGTACTCGAAACCAATTGTGCGGCCTGTTCGTTTCCGGCGAGCAGGTTGACTGTTTCTGAACTTATCCGGCTGGTGAGCGCAGTGTCCTGCGTAAGGAAGTACATCTTCAAAACGCCGAGCAGCATCACCACGGATCCGACGAGCGTGTACAGGAAAAACTTGATCGCCGCATAGAGACGATTCTCACCGCCCCAGATTCCGATCAGGAAGTACATCGGCACGAGCGACACTTCGAAGAACAGGTAGAACAGAAACAGGTCCATCGAAGCAAAGACGCCGATCACGGCCGTCTGCAAAAGCAGCAACAGGACGTAATACTCTTTCTCTCGCTTCTGGATGTATTCCCACGAAGACAGCGCTGCGATTGCGCCGAGCAGCGTAGTCAACACGATCAGCAGCACCGAAACCCCGTCAACACCCATTTGATAACGCGCGCCGATGATGGGTATCCACTGGTAATCTTCGAGAAACTGCATGCCGCCCGTCGAGCGGTTGTACTTCAACAACCACAGCGACGCGATGAAGTCGAGCGCAAACCAGGCGGTGGCGAATTTTTTGATCAGGCTCGACTGGTCTTTCTTCATGAGCGCCAGGATGAGGATCGCACCCACGGCCGGCAGCCAGGTGATAAAAGAGAGAATATAAGAGTTGGTCATTTTTCAGTCCGGTGTAAATCCGTATCTAATCCGTGTAGATCCGTGTTACCTGAATGCCGAAAAAATATCGCGCGCAAAGAAGATCGCGACCGCGACCATCAATCCCAACACCATCACGAGCGCGTAGTTTGCCGTGAACCCGGTCTGCGCGGCCCGGAACAACGGCGACATCAAACGCATGATGAACGCAGCGACTGTGTTGACGATTCCATCCACGAAATACTTGTCGAAATTGCCCGTAATGCGACTGAACAGACGGCTCAACGCGGCGAGACCATTGACGATTCCGTCAACTATTCCTGCATCGAAGCGGTAAACAGCCCGCGCCGCGTCCATGGTGCGGCGTGTGACGGCCCAACCGTAGAATTCGTCAACCCAATACTTGTTGTAACTGGCGGCGTAGAGCGGACGCAGTCTTTGCGCCCAAATTGCAGGCAGTTGTGGGCGCCAGACGTAGAACAGTCCTCCAAGCAACATGCCGATGCCGGCAGCGACGAGCGAAATGATGATGAAGATCCACTCGGTGGCGAGCTCGCTATGCGTTGCATTCTCAACTGAATGCGCCAGATTGAATCCGGTATGCCCGTAAACACTCGCGCCAGTTCCATGATCGGCTTCAGCAGGTGTTGCGTGTGCAGCGTCCGCCGCTGGTGCCGCGTGTGACGTCTCCTCACCATGGCCTCCCTCAGCCGCATTAAACTCACGCGTCGTAGGATTCCAGATCACGGGATTGAGCCACGTGACGATGTTCATCCGGCCGCCAGGATGCTCGCTTCCCGTCACGGTCCGGAACGCTGGTCCAATACCGACAAACCCGCCGATCACCGCGAGCAATGCAAGCACAGCCAGCGGCACCCACATCGACGGCGGCGATTCGTGCGGTATGTGCGCTCCATGTTCGTGGGCGCCATGCGCCTCGTGGGCATGTCCGTGCGTGGCTACGTGATGGGCGACGTCTTCGTGCACTGGTCCAACATGCTCGCCGGGTTCGTGTCGCGGACGATCTCCCGCTGCCGGACTCACCGCGTCGTGTTGCGTCAAACCTTTGTCGTAAGCCGCGGCGTGCGCTTCGTCAGCCTCACCACCTGCCGGCGCCTCGAGAAATCTTTCCCTGCCCCAGAACGTCATCGCCATCAAACGCGTCATGTAAAACGCGGTGCAGGTCGCTGCGATCGTTCCTATCAACCAGACGAGCCAGCCGAGTGGGATCTGCGACGTCGAAGCTGCGTTCCAGAGAATCTCGTCCTTGGACCAGAAACCGCTGAACGGAATGATGCCGCAGATCGCAAGCCAACCGGCCATGAACGTCCAGTACGTGTACGGCATGTATTTCTTCAACCCGCCCATACGCCGCATGTCCTGCTCGTGATGCATGCCGTGAATGACACTGCCCGCGCCGAGGAACATCAGCGCCTTGAAAAACGCGTGCGTCATCACGTGAAAGATGCCGATTACAAACGCGCCCACGCCGCAGGCCATGAACATGAAGCCGAGCTGCGAAACAGTTGAGTAGGCGAGGACTTTCTTGATGTCGTTTTGCGTGATGCCGATCGTCGCCGCGAAGATGGCGGTGGCTGCGCCGACGAGCGCCACGACGAGTAGCATTGTTTGCGAGTGCTGGAAGATGACGTTGGTGCGCGTCACCATGTAGAGTCCCGCAGTCACCATCGTGGCCGCGTGGATCAAAGCGGAAACAGGCGTGGGACCAGCCATCGCATCCGGCAGCCACACGTGTAGTGGAAGTTGTGCCGACTTACCACACGCGCCGACAAACAATCCCAAAGCGATCCACGAGAGAATGCCCCATTGACCGAGCAGTTCAATTGGATAGGCCTTCGCCTGTTCGAAGACGTCGGTGTATTGCGCGCTGCCGAAGGTGGCGATGATGCCGAAGATGGCGAGCACAAAGCCGAAGTCGCCGATGCGGTTGGTGATGAATGCTTTGCGCGACGCGTTCGCGGCTTCCTGTCGATCGAAGTAATAACCGATCAGAAGATAGGAACAGAGGCCCACTCCTTCCCAACCAACAAACATCATCAGGAAGTTTGAGCCCATGACGAGCACGAGCATCGCGAACATGAACAGACCCATGTAAGCGAAGAACCGGTAGAAGCCTGCTTCCCCATGCATGTAGCCGGTAGCAAAGACAAAGATGCACAGACCGACTCCGGTCACGATCAGCATGAAGATCGACGAGAGGGGATCGAGCTGGTAACTCCATTCGATGTTGAGCAGTGCGAAACGAGGCGAGTCACTGACAAGAATTGACTGAAACCGGCCGCGCTCCTCCGGCGCCATTGTCGCCAGTCGTTCTTCTACCTGTTTTTGAAGTTCGATCTGGGTTCGGGCTTCAGCACCCTGATTGATGCTGACGGCGCCGCCAGGAATCCAGTTGAAACTAAAACCATCCTGGCTCGTCAGGTACGGTTTGGGCCACTCCGGATGACCGCCGAATCCATACGAGTAAACAGCGGCTACACTGATGAGAAAAGAGAGGGCAACGGAGCCGACGGCAATCCCGCCAATGAGTCGTTCGGAAAAACGAAGCTTCCGGCCCAAAAGGCCGTTGATTGCGGCGCCGATTAGAGGTAGCAGGGGAACCAGCCAGATGTATTTTTGCATTAAGAGATTTGAATATAGGTCCTATACGTCCTACAGGACCTATTCTTCACCATTTGAGCAAATCAATCTCGTCAACCCAGATCGTTTCCTTGTTCCGGTAAAGCGCGATAACGATTCCCAGACCGATCGCGGCTTCCGCGGCGGCGACCACGATTACAAAGACCGCGAATAACTGTCCGGCGAGCGCGTTGACGCTACCGGTTTCGTGCAGGTAGCGGGAGAACGCGATGAAGTTGAGGTTAGCGGCGTTAAGAATCAACTCGATCGACATGAAGATGACGATGATGTTTCGCCGCGTTAAGACTCCAGCCACGCCGATGATGAAAAGCAATGCTCCGATCACCAGAAACTTCGAGAGATCCGGATTCGCAGCCGCCTGCCTCATTTGATCGAACCGGGTGGTTTCGACTTCCTGTAGTAAAAATATGATGTTGAAGAAAGCCGGCATAATTATCTGCGTCAATCTGCGCTAATCTGCGGCAAAGTCGGATCTGTGGCGATCTCATCCTGCAAGACTTCCGGAGCGACGTCGTCGGCGGAGGCTTCCTGCCTGAGCGTGCGGGCCAGCATCACGGATCCAATGATCGCTACTAACAGCAACACACTCGCAATCTCAAAAGGCAGAGACGCATAACGATAGAGACTGGCGCCGACGTTTTCAGCATCTTCTGTAATCCGGCTGCTTCCTGTCGCTGACGGCGGGTGCGACTGATCTCGAATCGATTGTTGTCCAACCGTTCCTTCCGGCCTTGGATTAAGCGCTTGCAGACCGCTATAACCTCTGTTAACTGCATAAAGCACTCCACCCACGAGCAGCAAACAGAAGATCAAGCTGGCAGCGACCTGTCTTTGATTGTTGAAGATCTCTTCGCGCCCACGTTCCTGGGCGCCGACGTTGACAAGCATGATGACGAACAGGAACAGCACCATCACGCCGCCGACATAAACCAGGATCTGCACGCCCGCGATGAACTCCGCGCGCGCGAGCACAAACAACGCCGCCACCGACACCAGCGATGAGATCAGAAACAACGCGCTATGCACGGCATTGCGCGCCATCACAGTCAGCAGCCCCGCGAAGATAGCCGCCAGGCCGAAGATCCAGAAGAAGACAGCTTCGTAACCGGAGAGAGTCATTGTCGATCGATTTTATAGGTCGTATAGGTCCTATAGGACTTATAGGACCTATTGAAAACTAGCTTGTGTACTTCACTGTTTCCCTGCCCTGCTCGAGCATTTCGCGGTTCCATACAAAGCCGGCACGCGAATAGGTGGCTAACTCGAAGTCCTGCGTCAGCTCCAGGCACGAGGTCGGACACGCTTCCTGGCAAAGTGCGCAGAACATGCATCGCGAAGTGTCGAAGATGAATTCATCGATCACTTTCTTCTTACGCGGTTTGCCGGCGACGATGATCTCCACGTCCATCGGAATTACGTCGATACAATCTTCCGGACAGGCAATCGCGCAAAGATTACAGGCAATACAAAGCGTGTCGTGCGTTTCGGGGTCCATGTTCAAACGCGGCGCGCCGTGAAATCGCGGCGCCACGTCCGGGCGAACTTTCGGGTACTGTTCGGTATAAATTCCCTTGCCTGCAACGGCGTCCTTATCAACGAGCGCGCCGAGATTGTATTTGAGCGTCAGCCCGAGACCCTTAAGAAGATCGATCATGAAGAAGCGTTTGAGCTTCTGAACGAATGTCGGTTTTGGAATTGGAACTAATGGCATTTTTAACTCCCCGGCTGCACCGCGGGTTTGCCCTGAGGCAAATTCACCAGCTTGATATTGCGGCGCTGCGTCTTCAAATTGAAATCTCGCGAGCGCCAGTTGATGCGCGCGAGCAGGATCGCGGTTAAAAACAGACCTGCCACACCGAAGCCGATCATTATGCCTTTACCCGTGGCCGTCAGGTTCAATCCGCGCTCGAGAGACTCGATTGTCCGCATCCCTCTCCAACCATCTAAAGCCTGCACGACGAATATTGCAAATCCCGAAAGCACGATATTGATCAGCGCGGACGGGATCAGCCACTTCCATCCAATGTCCATCAACTGATCGTAACGGAAACGCGGCAACGTCCAGCGCAGCCAGAAATAGATGTAAAGGATGATCGAAGTCTTGACCAGGAATACCAGCAGGCTGACGAGCACGTAGAGATTGTGATATCCGGCCGCTTCGAGTCGATAAACAAACGGAAAGTACCAGCCACCCAGGTAAACGGTCGTCGCCACTGATGCCACTACAACCATCGCTGCGTACTCAGCCATGAAGAAGAGCGACCAGCGCATACCGGAGTATTCGGTATGGAAACCCGCAACCAGTTCCGATTCAGCTTCCGGTAGATCAAACGGCGCGCGGTTGTTCTCCGCGATGCCGCTGATCAAGAACAACAGAAAGCCCGCGGGTTGATAAACCAGAAACCAGATCGAATCCGACCCTTGCGCAGCCACGATGCCGGATAGCGAGAGCGTACGGGCAAACATCAAAGCGCCGATGAGCGACAACCCCATCGCGACTTCGTAAGAAACCATCTGCGCACTCGAGCGCAATCCGCCCAACAACGCGTACTTCGAGTTAGACGACCAACCGGCAAGTATCAACGCCAGCACGCCGATACTGGAAACCGCGAGCACCAGCAGCAGGCCAATGTTTACATCGGCGATGACTGCCCAATCAGGCCCGAACGGAATGACCGCGAAGACGATGAATGCAGAAGCTACCGCGATGTAAGGCGCGAAGAAGAAGATCCAGCGGTCGGCTTTTTCAGGGATGAAGTCTTCTTTCGTGAGCAGCTTGAGGCCATCGGCGATCGGTTGCAGCAGTCCCCATGGTCCGACACGCATCGGACCGAGCCTCGCCTGCATGAACGCGGAGATCTTTCGTTCCAGGTAAGTCGCGTAGGCGACCCAGAGCGCGACGAGGGTCACAACCAGACCGATCTGGATCAACGGCCAAATGAAGAAGTTGATCGTTTCCTGGCTGAAGACATTCAGCAGCAGGTCGTTAAGTACGTTTATCGGTCCCAGAAGAAGCATGCAAGTTAGTTTCCCGCAAAGCCGCAAAGGAGCAAAGTAAGTTCGGGAGTGATATTTCTTCCTTTGCTTCTTTGCGCCTTTGCGGGAAAAATTCGTTGAGTCATTTCAGCGGTCAATCTCTCCTAACACGATATCGAGCGTACCGATGATCGCCACCACGTCAGCAACCAGGTGCCCGACGCACATTTGTTTCAGCGCCTGTAGATTGATGAATGACGGCGGACGAACCCTGACACGCCACGGTTGCGCTGTGCCGTCCGAGACGAGATAGCAACCGATCTCACCCTTCGGTCCTTCAATCGAGTGGTAGTAATCGCCTGCGGGCGGCTTCACGATCTTCGGCAACTTCGCGTTTACGGGTCCATCGGGAAGTTTTTCCAGCGCCTGATCGATGATCCGGCGCGACTGTCTCATCTCTTCGAGCCGTACAAGGTATCGATCATAGGTATCACCGTTTTCGCCGAGAGGAATGTCGAAATCCATATCGGCATACGCGGCATACGGTCGAGACTTCCGCACGTCCCATGCGACTCCGGATCCGCGCAGCGCAGGTCCCGACAAACCGATGGCGATTGCGTCCTCACCTGAGATGACCCCGATGCCGACGGTCCGGCTCAACCAGATCCGGTTCTCGGAAAGCACCGTCTCGTACTCTTCGAGACGCTTCGGGAAATTGTTGACGAACTGGCGTACGTCCTTATTGAAGTCGTCATAAGCATCGTTGGGCATGCCGCCGACGCGCCACGCGTGACACGTGAGCCGGGCGCCAAACTGCCGCTCGAATATCTTCAGAATCTCTTCGCGTTCGCGCAATGCCCAGAGCAGAACGGTTACGGCGCCAATATCGAGCGCGTGAGTGGCCAGCCAGAGCAGGTGCGAGGCGATGCGATTGAGTTCGGTGAGAATCGTGCGCAGGTAATGCGCGCGCGGTGGGACGGGCAGTCCCATCATCTGCTCGACCGTTTCCACCCAGACGAGGCCATTCGAGACTGCTGCGATGTAGTCCAAACGATCCCAGTAGGGCGCGATCATAGTGTACATGCGGTTCTCGGCGATCTTCTCCATGCCGCGATGGAGATAGCCGATATCGCAATCAAGATCGATAACGGTTTCGCCGTCGAGCTTGAGTACAACGCGCAGCACGCCGTGCGTCGATGGGTGCTGCGGCCCCATGTTCAGCACCATCTCCGGGCTGTCGAGCAGTGTCTCTTGAGTTGTCGCTATCTCTACCTGGTGCATTTTTTAATTCTTCTCTGTGCAACCTGCACAAAGAGAGTCTCCTAGGAAGCCGGCGCCTCCGAGGGATGCGGTTTGTAACATCCCGTCACGCGGAAGGGCTCGATCACCAAACCAATCTCTTCGACCTCGCCTCGTTCTTTTTGTTCCCTCAACTTCAGCACTAAGGCACTCGCAGCGCTCGCTTTGTTCCAAACGTTTCTCGGCGCCGCAGTTTCCGTCAAAACAAATCCCGCTGCCTTCGCTGCTTCCGGCGTGTCGAATACTTTCGCGTTGTAATGGGCAGCGATCTCTTTAGGTGTCATTTATCCTTCGGCATAACTTCCTTGCCGCCGATAAAAATCTGGCGCATCAAGCGTTCCTGAGGCACTGAAAGAATCTCGAGACCATAAGCGCGTCGCTGCTGCAACTGCTCCATCTCCACTTCAGACATCTCGGGCAAGTGCTTGGCGGTCCAGGCATTCTCCACAAACTCGAGGGGAAAATCTTTTCGCAACGGGTAGCCTTCCCAGTCAGGCGGCAAAAGGAGCCGGCGCAGGTCGGGATGATTGTCGAAACGAATGCCGAACAGGTCGAAGACTTCGCGTTCGAGCCAGTTCGCAGCCGGCCAAACGCCGGTCACACTATCAACGGCTTCCCCCGTCCTCACCTTCAATCGTACTCGCTCATTTGAGGAGATCGAAAACAGGTTGTAGACGATCTCAAACGGTGCGTCTCTGCGGTCGGGATAATGCACGCACGTCAAGTCTGACAGGTAATTGAAACCTATCTCCTCGTCGCTTTTGAGAAAATCGCAAATCTCGACGATGCGAGCACCATCGACAGTAACCGAAAGCTGTCCGATAAACTCGAGCGCCTCGCCAATCGCCTCTCCAAACTGTGATTTCAGTTTCTTGACGAGCGGATGCGCGCTAGCGTCGGTTGGTTTCGGACCTTCTTCCTTCTTCTTTACTGGAGGTTTCGGCGTTCCCGGAGCGGCGGGTTGCTCCGCGAGAGACTCCTTCACCGCAGCGACACGAGATTTTGCCTGCTCGACCATCGCCGCCTTTTCGGCGTCGGCGCCGGCGAGTTCGCCTGCAGGAGGAATAACTGAAGGGGGTGGCGTGCCGGACGTCTCAGAATCTGAGACGCCCGGCACTGTGGGTCCTTCAGAACCTGGTTGCTTGGTGTCTTCTGACATTTATCGCGGCAGCTCGTCTACACTTACACTTCGTTCGCTGATTATCTCCTCAAGGAAAATCGGGAAGACAATCGCTGGTAAACACTGCTGTTACAGCGAGTAAGAGAAGAAAGCGAAAACGGATTATAGCAAAGCGTTGTTCATATTACCTCATGGCGAGAATGATCTCATCAATTTTTTCAAGCTGAGGTAAAGTGTCTGGCGTGATCCGTGCTCCTCGAAACAGAACGATGACGCTTTCCGAGGAGGAGTTGATCCGGTACAAGGCTACACTCACGACGCTGCAATCTCCTGCAGAATTTGAACAGATCAAAGACCGGTTGCTGTGCCAGGACGTATTCGACGTTCTTCCGAACTTACCGGATCGTTGCGTCGATCTGATGTTTGCAGATCCGCCCTACAATCTCACGAAGAGTTTCAACGATCGTAAATTCAGGAAAACGTCGATTGACGAATACTCGGAATGGCTCGATTCGTGGCTCTCGAGGATCGTGCGGCTATTGAAGCCGGCGGCCTCAGTTTACATTTGCGGCGACTGGCGGTGCTCTGCTGCAATTAACCGGATCGGTGAAAAGTATTTCATTCCTCAGAACCGGATCACGTGGGAGCGCGAGAAAGGGCGTGGTGCGAAGTCGAATTGGAAGAACTGTTCGGAGGATATCTGGTTCTTTACAGTTTCTGAAGATTACTACTTCGACGTCGATGCGGTGATGCTCAAACGACAGGTCATCGCGCCTTATACCGATCAGAACGGAGATCCGAAGGACTGGTCGGAAACTGAGAACGGGCGCTTCAGGCTCACACACCCGTCAAATATCTGGACTGACCTGACGGTTCCCTACTGGTCGATGCCCGAGAACACCGACCATCCGACGCAGAAGCCCGAGAAACTGCTGGCGAAGATCATCCTCGCAAGCTCACGCGCGGGCGACCTCGTTTTCGACCCGTTCAACGGATCGGGCACAACCACGGTCGTTGCGAAAAAACTCGGGCGACACTATTTAGGCGTGGAGATCGATGAGACTTTCTGCTGTCTCGCGCAGAAGCGCCTCAAACTCGCCTCCGAAGACTGCAGCATTCAAGGCTACATCGACGGCGTCTTCTGGGAAAGAAACACGAAAAACATTTCCCGCAAAGGGAAGTTATTGTAGGGGCGGCCCTCCGTGGCCGTCCCTGCTTCGAATGTTCTACGAGGGGCGGCCACGGAGGGCCGCCCCTACAATAATCATCCAATCAGTTCACCACCCAATAACTTGACGTTCCCGCGTACCCACCCCTATCATGTCATGTTTGAAAATGCGGCTTGGCGCCGCCTATAGAGAGTGACGAAGAATGAAACCAGGAATTCATCCCGAATACCACGAAATAACCGTTACCTGCGCGTGCGGCGAGGCGTTCAAAACCCGCTCGACCCGCAAAGGTGACCTGCACGTCGAAATCTGTTCGGCCTGCCACCCGTTCTTTACCGGCAAACAGAAGCTGGTCGATACCGCAGGACGCGTCGATCGCTTTAACAAGCGTTACGGTAAAAAACCGGCAGCCGAAACTACTGCGACCGCACAACATTAGCCAAATCAACTCTTAAATGCCGGCGTAAGGCATGTAGATCGCTATCGAGCGAACTACACCAAACGCCGGCATTTTTCTACGCCAGATTCCGAAACGTAATGAGTACACCAGAACGAGATCTGATCGTTGGAGGTCAGGCGGTTATCGAAGGCGTGATGATGCGCACTCCGAACGCCTACGCGATAGCCGTGCGCAAAGCGGACGGCACGATCGTCAACACCGCGGCGCGCCTGCCCAAGTGGAGCGACAAGTATCCAATCCTGAAACTGCCTGTGTTGCGTGGCGGTGCGGTGCTGGTCCAATCAATGGGATTGGGAATCAAGGCGCTCAATTATTCCGCGAACGAAGCTTTCGCAGATGAAGAAGCGAAAGAAGTGAAAGTCGCGTTGTCACCGGCGGTCATTGAAGGCGAGGGAGATTTTGCAGGTTTGACTGGCGCGGTGCCCGGCCTGTTTCCCGTGCCAACGCAGGAACGTTCCAAAGATGAGTTAAAGAAAGGAACAACAGCGGCGGCGGCCGGTTCGATAGTGTTCGCGCTGATCTTCAATGTGCTGTTGTTCGTCGCTGCGCCGTTGTTACTGACTAACGCACTTTTCATCGCCGCTGGTTGGGCGACTGCTCCGGCAGCGACTGCTCCGGCCACCCCCGGTCAGGTCGACACTCCGGGTGCGGTTGCAGAACCGGCAGACGAAGCCTGGTACACGAACGCGTGGTCCACAGTGCGAACCTACCTGCATCCGGTGCGTCCTTCAGTTGCCTTTAATTTGATCGACGGGCTAATTCGCATGACATTCTTCCTCATCATGATCTTTAGCTTCTCGCTCTTGAAGGACATTCGCCGCGTGTTTCAATACCATGGCGCGGAACATAAAACGGTCTTCACCTGGGAAGCAGGCTTGCCGCTGACGGTCGATAACGCGCGGCCGCAACCGCGTCAGCACCCGCGTTGCGGCACGAGTTTTTTAATGGTCGTGATGCTGGTCGCGATCGTGCTGTTTTCAATAATCAAGTTTGACTCGCTGCTGCTGAACTTTCTCATCCGCCTCGCGCTGATGCCGGTAGTGGCAGGTCTCTCTTACGAGATCATCCGCTTGTCGGCAAAGAAAGAAAGCAGTTGGTTCTTCAAACTGATGACACGGCCGGGCGTGTGGCTGCAAAACATCACCACGCAGGAACCTGACGACAAGCAGCTCGAGGTTGCGATTGAAGCTTTGAAGGAATCGTTAAAGTTGGAGCCGTCGACGGGAGAACCGTTGCCGGCGCCCTTATCATAAGTTGGGCATGAGGTCTTCATGTTAGACAAACTGGAACAAATTGTTCAACGGTATGAAGAGCTGACTCAGGAGCTATCGTCTCCAGAGTTACTCACGAACCCTTCCGCCTACGGCAAAGTTGCGAAACAACATCGCACGCTGGGTGAAGTCGTGCAGAAGTTTCAGGCGTGGAAAGGTTTGAAAACGCAATTGGCCGACGCCCGCGAATTGCTCGACACGTCTGATGACGCCGAGATGCGCGACATGGCGCTGCTTGAAGTGGAGGATCTGCAAACGAAGATCGACGAAGCCGATCGAGAACTCAAACTGCTCCTCATTCCCAGCGATCCAAACGACGAGAAGAACGTGATTCTCGAGATTCGCGCCGGCACAGGCGGCGACGAAGCAACGTTGTTTGCTGCCGAGATGGTGCGGATGTATTCGCGCTATGCGGAAAGGCATCGCTGGAAGTTTGAAGTATTGGAAGCGTCGGAATCGGGGATCGGCGGGCTCAAGGAAGCGATCGTGTTGATCGAAGGAGACAAGGTCTATTCGAAGTTGAAACACGAGTCGGGCGTTCATCGTGTTCAGCGAGTGCCGCAGACGGAAGCGAGCGGCCGGATTCACACCTCTGCGATTACGGTGGCAGTGTTGCCGGAAGCTGAAGAGGTTGACGTTAAGATCGATCCGAAGGATCTGCGCATCGACACGTTCTGCTCGTCAGGTCCGGGCGGGCAGTCAGTAAACACCACGTATTCCGCGGTGCGACTAACACACTTACCCACTGGCGTCGTAGTTTCGATGCAGGATGAAAAGTCGCAGATCAAGAACCGCGAAAAGGCGATGCGCGTCCTGCGTGCCCGACTACAAGAACTCGAAGAACAGAAACAACACGAAGCACAGGCCACCGAACGCCGTTCGATGGTCGGTTCGGGTGATCGCTCAGAAAAGATTCGCACCTACAACTTCAAAGAGAACCGCGTCACCGATCACCGCATCGGACTGACGATTCACCAACTGGATCTCGTGATGGAAGGCAACCTCGATCCTTTCATCGACGCCCTGGTTGCACATTACCAGGCGGAGAAGTTGAAGGCGGAGGCAGTGGCAGCGTAAAGTATTCGGCGCAATGCCCCTCGTCACAAACGTCCTCCTCATTCGCCACGGTCAATCAAAGGGAAATGCTGAACGCCGTTTTGGCGGCCACACCGCCACGCCCTTGTCCTCGCGCGGTCGTAAACAAGCGGAAGCAACTGCCCGCACTCTCAAATCAGAATCACTGACGGCGATCTACTCGAGCGACCTCGCGAGAGCAATGGAGACTGCAAGGCCGGCCGCAAACCTGACGCGTTTGCCGATCAATGGTACCTCTGCATTTCGCGAACGGGGTGTCGGTGTGTTGGAAGGACTTACGTTTGAAGATGCGGCCCAGCAACATCCGGAACAGTATGCGGCACTGCTACGGCGCGACTTCGAGCACGTGCTGACAGGCGGTGAGAGTTATCGCCAACTGCTCGACCGTGCATGGCAGAAGCTCGACGAGATCATCGCGCAGAATCGCGGTGGAAAGATCGCCGTGTTTAGTCACACGGGAACGATCTGCATCCTGGCGCTGCACCTGATGGGCGCCCTCGACTCACCCGAGCTAAAGCCCGTGTGGATCTCGAGTGCGAATTGCGGGATCACGAGGTTTGAGCTACGGGATGATGGATTCGTGAGAGTTTTGAATATTAATGATGTTAGTCATCTTTCGGGTCTGTGAGCTCATTTAGACAGGATTGAAATCATGTGAATCTTGTAAAATCCTGTAATCCTGTCAACTATTTCTTAAACACGCCCTTCCCTCCCATGATCATCCACGTTGATTCGAGTGCGTGTCTCCAGCTCTCGAGCGCCTTCTGGTCCAATTGCAGCACACCTTCGCGAGTGACACCCGCGGGCGGTGGAGTAAAAGCTGCCATTTTCTCGTAAACGCGCACACGGTCTTCTTCACTCACACGCGCGAGTAAATGCCAGAGCGTAAGCGTGTCGCGTGAGCGCGCCTGTTCGAGGACCGAAGTCAGCGCACTAGAATCATTCTCAAAATTTAGTTTCTTCAACGCCTCACGAAAGATCGTTGTAGAGTCTTCAAAGTAAGGTGTGCCTGGACCAATTCCGGGTCGCGTCTCACAAGCGGCTCCCGCAGGAACAATCGACTCCCGATCCTTCAACTGCAACGCCACCCATCCCGACGTCACACGCAAAAGACCGCCGCCGCGATCGTCAACTTCAAGCGTGTACGCACAACCGAGATCGGCAGCGACTGCCGAAGGCGTGTCGACAAAGAACAGTCGCGGCGGCGCCCAGATACGCGCACTCATCTTTCCGCGCGCGAGTTCGAGCCGGTGTTCGGTCGCACGAGTTTCCAACAACCGCACGCGAGTGTTCTCATCGATATCAACGTTCCCGATCGTGCCGACCGCGATCTGCGCGCGAGAGCTTCCGTCTGTCTCCAGCCATTGACCAATCGCCAATTGCCCGTTGTTCGAGATCCCTTCTCTGCCAATCCTCGGCGTACCATCCAGGCGTCTTACTTGCCAGTAGGGTCTTGAAGGCGGACGGTTAAAAAGCCATAGACCACTAGCGCTCGCGATCAAAAGCAGTGCTGCCGCAGCCGCGAGTTGAATCCGCGGATGACGCCGACTACGCAGATTGATCTGTGGAGGCTCGTTCGTGAGTAAAGGTTGAAGGTCATGCCAAAGATGATCGGGCGCCGAAAGCTGCGGCAGTTGTTCGGCGAGTTTGATCCCGAGCTTGACCTCTTCAAATTTAGTTCGACAACGCGCGCACGCAATAATGTGTTCCGCAAACTGCTTCGAATCTTCGCTCGACAGTTCTCCGTGACAATAAGCTGAAATATCTTTTGTTAGGTGTCTAGAAAACATATGTCAATCGCCCCAAACTGCCGGATTGTTCAAGTGCGAAAGTCGCTTCGCCAGTTGACTGTGACCACGATTGAGACGTGACGCCACTGTTCCCTTCGAGCAACCCATCACGCTCGCAATCTCCTCGTACGATAACCCTTCGATGTACTTCAACAGGATCGGCAAACGAAACTTCGGTTTGAGTTCACTGATAGCTGCTTGCACAGCCTCCCGCACTTCAAGCCGCGCATACTGTTTCTCCTGAGGTTTCTTATCGCTCGTGTTCCTCATGGACACGGTTTCTCCCCACGGCAGCAATCTCCTGCGGCGGCGTCTTTCGTCGAGACAGGCATTGACGACGAGCCGGTAAAGCCAGGTGGTAAACTCCGAGTCTCCACGAAACTGTCGAATAGCGGTGAACAACTTCAGAAATATCTGTTGCGTGACGTCATCCGCCACCGATCGATCGCCGGAAGAATAGACCGCTATGGAGAACACCTTATCTTTGTAAGTTTCGAATAGCACTTGAAACGCTGCGCGGTCGCCCTGCTGGCACGCTTCGATAACACTCCCATCAATAAGCTGTTCAGCCATCACCATCTGAGATTAGACGAGGCTTGGCGAGAAGTTCTTCCAAAAAAGTAACCACGGATGACACAGATAAAATACGGATTTAATCCGTCTTCATCCGTGTCATCCGTGGTTAAAGTCGTGGGTGAGCTGCGCTACCGGGTCACGTGCACGAGCATCTCGGTGCCGGATTCGATCTTCAACTCCTTGCTACCTTTCACCGCCAACGATCCCGCGCCACCGGCGCCGCCGATGATCAACCCGATCGCCGCGCCCTTACCGCCTCCGGCAATGCCGCCGACAATCGCGCCAACGGTCGCGCCGATTCCAGCGCGCTTGACGGTTTGGTTGGTCCGGCTTCCTGATTCGACTCCGCCTTCGTCGTCGGCACGGCCTGAATCCCCACCGTAAACTCGAGTCACGTAACCGTGCAACACTCCTTTTCGCCCGTCGCGCAACTCGATCGAATCAAATGCCAGGTTCATGCTGGTCCGGCCTTTGACCTTGCCTGACTTCTGAATCGAGCTGATGTGACCGGTGAGTCTTGCCTCGTCGAAGCGACTCGGATCGATCACGGTCGCGGTGAATCGATCGCCGATACGCGAGTCTTTACTGGAAAGCGTATCGTTGATTCGTACCTTGAGATCCGTACCCACGGGCACTAACGGCGCTACTCTTCTGGTAGTCGTCCGCCTCTTGGCGGCGGGCTTTGTTTGCGCGAAGGCAACGGGCGCCAGCCCTAAAATTAAAGTTAGGACCAGAAGAGTCCGCCATCTGTTGCGAAGAAGATACTTCATTTCCATCCTCCAAATGTTAAAGCAATTATCCGGCTGAGGGCTCTTTAACAACCTCCGGCACCGGCGTAGAACTTTCAATCGGCCTGCTAAAGATTCTGGGATCCGGCAACGGCGGCAGTTGGTCGGCCGTCACACCTTGTAAACCTTTCACATGCGCCTTCAGCTTGGCTGAAACATACATCGTCACGCCAAACAGCAAGGCCATCCCAAACGCTCCATCAAACAACCGCAGGAGCAGGGACAATAATAACATTGCACCGATCGCACCGCCCGAAAGGATGCGCACGCGCCCTTTACTGTTGATATACCTGGAGAGCTCAGCTGGCCATCTGAACAGCCAAACGACGTTATAAAACGGAATGTAGTGTTTGCCGGCCGCCTCACCGGGCGTGTATGGATAACGGTTGTGCGTTAGCTCGTTCAGTATCTTGTGGATGCGATGGACGCAAACCGTGTAGTAGATCCAACCGGCAATCACAATGACCCTGAGGATAAGGTCTATTCCCCGCTCATCGAGCTCCAGAAACACAAACGCAATCTCGATCGTGAAGAAGATGCCCGCCAGCACGAACCCGACCCAAACCCATGGAGGAGAACTCTTGGGTACCTGCTCAGTGGTGATCTCCTTATCCGTGCCCATTATTGAGGTGAACATTTTGATTTCCTTTCAAACTAAGAGGTGGGTAGAAAAGCTCTCCGCGTTCAAAATGATGCGGCAGAACGAAGGGAGCCGGGAGGTTTCAATTAAACTTCAGCGGTGCGCGGTTTCCGGTACCGTGGCAGGAACATTGACTAGTGGTTCTTCAACGTCGAACTGCCGTGTGCGATGAACAGTACCGTCTGACTCGAATATGTATGCCGAAGGCGCCTCGCGCATGATTATGTCTTGCAGGCGCATGAGGCCATATAGAAGCGCTTCGGGCCGCGGCGGGCAGCCGGGAATGTAAACGTCAACAGGAATGCAGCGATCGACACCCTGCATAGTTGAATAAGAATCGAATGGTCCACCTGTTGAGGCACAGGCGCCCATCGCGATGGCCCACTTGGGTTCCGGCATCTGATCGTAGACGCGGCGAACCACGGGACCCATTTTGAGCGTGACGGTGCCGGCAATAATGATCAGATCACTTTGCCGCGGGCTCGGACGAAAGACTCCCGCGCCAAAACGATCGATATCGAACCTGCCTGCACCAGTGGCGATCATTTCGATGGCGCAACACGCAAGACCGAAGGTCATGGGCCAGAGGGCAGATTTGCGCGCCCAGTTGACGACCGGTGCGGCAATGTCAACCGTTTTAGCGCCCACCGTGCGTCGAATCGAGTTCATGATCGAATCGACGGTGGTTAAGACAAAACCCTCTTCGTGTTCAGCCATAAATCATTTTCGATTGCCGATTGCGGATTGCCGATTTATTTCGCATTCCAAATTGGAAATCGGCAATTGGAAATCGGCAATCCTTTCAGGCCCATTCCAGCGCGCCTTTGCGCCACGCGTAATAATAGCCGACTATCAGAATCCCGATAAACACCAACATCTCAATCAGCGCAAATTTCGTGAATGAGAAGTCGTCGCCCATGAAAATAATCGCCCAGGGCAGTAGAAAAATCGTTTCGACGTCGAAAATCAGGAACAACATCGCGACGATGTAATAGCGCACGGTGAAACGCTCATGCGCTTCAGTCGTCGGATCGATGCCGCACTCGTAAGGGCGCATTTTGCCCTTTTCGTACTTGATTGGCCTCAGGAATCGGCCAAGAATGATTGGCAATACCGGAAAGACTATGGCCACGCCGAAAAAGATCATCACCGGCCAGTAGCCTGTTATGGGACTGCCAACAGTTTGAGTTGTCGTCGTTGCTGCCTGAAGAAGCATGTACAGGATTTGCACGATTTTACAAGATATTCAGGATGAGCATCCTGTTAATCCTGTCTAGTTAACGACTGAATAGTAAAGGGCGCTTAAGAACATTGTCAACGACCCTCTCTATTCATATCAATGTAACTTCGCAGCAAGGCTGATTTAAGATGGCCGACATATGCTGCCCTGTCTCAAAGCAATCCATCCAACTTCAGGCGAGGACATAAAGAACATGACGCTCTCGATTAGCAATCGAATGGTATTGATCCTATCGATTCTTACCTTGACACTTGCGCCCGCGGGCGCGCAGGAGTTGGTGAAGTCTTCAGCCAAGCCTCCCTCCGATCCGCCGGAAACGAATGTCGCGGAACGCGTCCGCCTGCTCGAGAGCGAATTGGAACGGCAAAACAGT
>JAICGZ010000077.1 GCA_025922875.1 Pyrinomonadaceae bacterium | reverse complement strand
GCGTTAACGCGATCACACA
This sequence comes from Pyrinomonadaceae bacterium, assembly GCA_025922875.1. Classification (GTDB taxonomy): domain Bacteria; phylum Acidobacteriota; class Blastocatellia; order Pyrinomonadales; family Pyrinomonadaceae; genus PSRF01. The sequence goes on along the minus strand of JAICGZ010000077.1, from coordinate 21,879 downwards.
CAATCGCATCGGCAAAGAAGACTCTCTGCTCGTCTTCTTTATGCTGTTCGCTTTCTATTTTTTCGCGCGTGCGAAACAGATCTCACCTGCAAATAGGCAGGCGAGAAGCCGGCGATACGCAGCCAGTGCAGTAGCGTTTGGACTGATGATCGCTTCCAAATACTTTCCTCACTATCTCGGTCTCAACATGCTCTTTCATCACAACTTCCATCTGCGTCCCGCGGTGGCAGGTGAGCCAAGCGGCAGAACTCCCGGCTGGTTCTTCCTCACGATAATCGGTGTGTTTGTACTGGCGAGCCCGGCGGTGTTGCTGCCCGAAGTTTGGCGATACATGAACGCCTACATGGGCGAACAACTGCTCACACATTCGGGTTATCTTTTTGCGGGGCAGCTTTATAAGAACAATATGTCGAGCTCGCCCTTTGGTGGGACACCGATCTATTTCTACCTGCTGTTTCTAGCAATCAAGGTGCCTTTGTTGATCCTGGCGGCGTTTCTTATCGGTCTTGGAATCTCTTTGAAGCGACGCAACGTGGGCCATGCATTCCTCATCTTTATGTTTCTGTTTTGGATCGTTCCTTACTCGCTGATTGGGGGCAAGTGGCTCAGGTATACGCTCTCGTTGATGCCTTTCGTTTACATGCTTGCGGCGGTTGGCGTGGTGGGGTTGATTCAGTGGTTGATGCCGCTGTTCTCTGGAGGGAAGCGAACGGTCCTTACGGGCGTTATCGTAGCTATGTTTGTAGGCTTGCCTGCCTGGAGTGCGTTTGCGAACAGGCCTCATTACGCGCTTTACACGAACTCGCTCGCCACGGGGAAAGCAGGTTATTTTTTCCCGCACGATGAGTTTTATGATGATGGACTTCGGGAAGCGATAAAGTATGTTTGTGAACAGGCGCCGGCAGGCGCAACGATCGCGCATGAGACGCCCGGGGTCGCGCGACACTATTTGACAGTGTTCGGGCGTACGGATCTGAATTCACAGGCGATTTCGTCGAAAGAGTTTGATGTTCGCACCGTTTCGGGGCCGGTGTATGTGCTGGTGCAGCGCGGAAGGACTTACTTTGAGAATCGAGAAGAGCTGGACCACGTGCGCGCGCACTTTCGACGTGTTCATGAAGTGAAGATCGATGGTATCACCGCGGTTGAGGTGTACGTGAATCGATGAAGTTACCTCGCAAAGGCGCAAAGTAGGATCTTGAGTTTTTCTTTGCGCCTTTGCGCCTTTGCGATGAAAACCAATTTCATATTATGAAAAATCGAAAACCATCTCCATTCATCTACTCCCTATCAACACTCCTGATTATGCTCGCTCTGGTTTTTGTCGGACGGAGCTTTGCGCCGGAGCGGGTTCAAATAACTATTCTCGGCACCACCGATCTGCACGGCAACATCAACCCCATCGACTACTACACAAACAAGCCCGACAACCGCGGCCTCGCAAAGATTGCGACTCTGATCAAACGCATTCGCAATGAACACCCAAACGTCCTGCTCGTCGATTCAGGCGATACGATTCAAGGCTCACCGCTCGCGTCATTCCACAGTCGTAAAAACAATGAGCCGCCCAATCCGATGATGCTCGTGATGAGTTCGTTGAACTACGACGCGATGGCTGTCGGAAATCACGAATACAACTTCGGTTTGAAAGTTTTGGAGAAAGCACGCAAGGAGGCAAAGTTTCCCTGGCTGTCTGCAAACACTTACGACATAGCGACGAAGCAGCCGCATTACAAGCCCTACATCGTTAAAGAAGTTGCTGACGTAAAAATCGGAATTCTCGGACTAACCACGCCGGGAGTTCCCAACTGGGACAACCCACCAAACTACGCCGGTTTGGAATTTCACGAACCCGTAAGCGAAGCGCGTAAGTGGGTGCCCATTTTGCGCGATCAGGAGAAGGTCGACGTTGTCGTGATCGCAATGCACATGGGCCTCGGTGAGGATCTACGCACCGGCGAAGTGAGTCCCGGCCAGATCCCACACGAAAACGAAGCAATCTCGATCGCGAAAGAAGTGCCGGGCGTTGACGTAATTTTCATGGGCCACACGCATCGCGACGTCCCGGCGGTTTACATCAACGGAGTTCTGCTAACGCAGGCAAACCATTGGGGACGTCATCTCGCTCGCGCCGACCTGTATTTGCAGAAGGCAGGCGAGGGTTGGCGCATGTATGCGAAGTCTGCGCGGACGATCCCGGCTGACGACCGTGTGGAACCCGATCCGGAAGTAGTCAAACTTGCCGAGCCTTACGATCGAGAGACGCAGGGCTGGTTGGCGCGTGTCATTGGTGAATCATCGGAAGAGTTGACCGCGCGCGAGGCACGCTTTCGCGACACAGCCATCCTGGATCTGATTCAAAAGGTTCAACTCGAAGCCGGCAAAGCGGACGTGTCGATGGTTGCGAGTTTCAATGCCGAGGCGCGGATCGCGAAAGGACCGGTGAGCGTGCGCGATATCGCCGGTCTCTACGTTTATGAAAACACGCTCGTAGTGCTGGAGGTAACGGGCCAACAACTCAAAGACGCTTTGGAGCACTCCGCAAAGTACTACAAGCCTTACGTCGCAGGTAAATCGCCAAGCGAACTGATCAACGAAAAGATTCCCGCGTACAACTTCGACATCGCCGAAGGCGTTACTTACGAGCTCGACATCTCAAAACCCATCGGCCAGCGAATTCAGAACCTGCGTTTCCGTGGCCAGCCACTGGCCCCATCGAAGAAGCTTCGTCTCGCTACGAACAATTATCGAGTTAACGGCGGCGGCGGATACACGATGTACAAAGACGCCCCAGTCGTCTATCGCTCCGGCGAAGAGATTCGCGAGTTGATTATCGATTGGGTGGAGCGAAATAAAACCGTTCCCGCCAAACCCAATAACAACTGGCGAATCGTGCCCTAGTGAAATCAGGCGCCTGCCTCGCTAATGTTGTTTGTGCTTTCTGGGGCCTAAAAAGAAAACAAAGCGACAAGTGCGAGGGAGCGGTACCTTGCCGCTTTGTTTTTCAGCGGGGCGGGGGTGAGAGTCGTCGTTTCGCTGTCTACGCTTAACGCGGAATCCGCGCCAAGATTCCCTCAAGTTTTTTTCAAGTGGTAGAATTGCGGGCCTTGAAGGTCGCCCCCTTCAAATCCAACAACTCTCGAATTTGAATCCGGCCGCAGAAAGAGATAACGAATGACGACCCGTCCGTCTGAAAGCATCACGCAACTACTCGAAAGATGGACCAACGGTGATGAAGAAGCACTCGAGCAGTTGATGCCCCTCGTCTACAACGACTTGCACAGGCTCGCAGTGGGATACCTCCGCCGCGAACGCCGCGAACACACCCTGCAACCCACTGCCCTCGTGAATGAGCTTTACCTGAAAATCTTCGATCAACAGCGAATGAACTGGCGCAATCGAGCGCAGTTTTTCGGCGTCGCGGCGCAATTAATGCGCCGCATTCTCGTCGATCATGCCCGTGCACATTGCTCCTACAAGCGCGGCGGCGATCGTCTTTGCGTGTCGCTAAAAAACGTCGCGGCTTTTGGCGCGCAGCCCGATGCTGATCTGCTGGCGCTTCACGACGTTCTCAATCGTCTCGAAGAACTCGATCCCGATCAGGCCCGCATTGTGGAGTTACGCTTTTTTGGCGGCCTGACCATAAAAGAGACAGCGGAGGTTATGCACATTGGCCACGCAACCGTTGAGCGCGAATGGCGTACGGCCAAAGCCTTTCTGAAAAGTGAACTAAACAAGGCCAGAAATTCTTCTTGAGGGATTTAGACCACAGATCTCGCGTTATAGTTGTTTAAGTCGTTCTAAACAACTCAAGGATCGACATGATCACCCATGAAAGATGGCAGCGAATAAAAGAGATATTCCAATCCGCTCAGGAACTTGGACCTACCGAGCGTGCAGATTTTCTCAATAAGGCTTGCGCAGGCGACGAGTCGATCCGCGCGGAAGTTGAAGCCTGGTTGACCGCCGATGCCAGCAACGAAGATTTTTTAAGCGCTCCCGCGTATCAATTTGCCGCCGGCATCCTGGCGGACGTGGAAAGCGAGTTTTCTGCCGGAAACAAAGTCGGCCGCTACACGATTCTGTGTCCGTTAGGCGCCGGCGGCATGGGCCAAATCTACCTCGCCGAAGATGCACAATTAGGCCGCAAGATCGCCCTCAAACTTATTTCACCCGAATTCGCAACGAATCCCCGGCGCGTGCATCGCTTTGAACAGGAAGCGCGCGCCGCCTCAGCCCTCAATCATCCCAACGTTTGTGTAATCCACGAGATTGCAGTGACCGACTCCGGCCGGCATTTCATCGCGATGGAATACATCCAGGGCATAACTCTGCGCGAGCAATTGGCGCGTGGACCACTCAGCGTTTTCGAAACTCTGAACGTTGCTATTCAAGCTGCCACGGCACTCTCCAGCGCTCACGCTACGGGCATTGTTCATCGGGATATCAAACCCGAGAACATCATGCTGCGTCCCGATGGCTACGTGAAGGTCCTCGACTTCGGACTCGCAAAGCTCACCGAGATCCTGCCTGAACAACAACCACGCCTGCATGAGGTTTCTACCGGTGTGCTGACCGAGGCCGGAACACTGATGGGGACAGTCAAGTACATGTCTCCCGAACAGTTACGTAAGACCCATGTCGATGAACGAACCGACATCTGGAGTTTGGGCATCGTGATATACGAGATGCTCACCGGCATCACGCCCTTCGAAGCGGAATCGTCCAACCAGATGATTGATTTAATATTGGAGGCCCGGCCTGTCCCGCTCGTGCTTCCTGCTGAAGTACCCACTCGTCTCCAGGAGATTGTGGCGAAGGCAGTCGAGAAGGATCGCAACTCCAGGTATCAAACGATCACAAAGCTTGCTTCCGATCTCAAGACGTTACAAATGGAACTGCATCGCCAGGCAGAAGGCGATCCGGATCTATCAAATAAAACGTTGCCGCTATTGCCCTCCTACTCTGGTGACAACGAACAAAAGACGCGCAAGATTGAAGCCGAATCGGCAATTCTCGATCGGCTAAAGTCACAGGCAATCTCGACCGCGGATTTTCTGTTTACTGAAATCCGATCACACAAGGCAGCGTTTTTCACCGGGGCCACTGGCGTCCTTGCCTTGCTGCTGCTGCTCCCGCGCATCATTGACCCCTTCACTCCGGCCACCCCTCAACAAATAACCACGTCCGAGAAGGCGCCGAGCATTAAAGCGCTTACTAACGCCGGCACCTCAGTCGTCTCGGCGATCTCCCCCGATGGCAAACTGGTCGCCCATGCGGAAGAGCAGGGTGGAAGGCAACGTCTTATAGTAACGAGTACCGCGACCTTTGCTCCGTCTATAGTTGTTCCTGCAGCGGATGTTCACTATCTCGGAATTACTTTTTCACGTGACAATAACTATCTCTACTTCACACGAAGAGAGAACAGTCGCGGCATTCTTTACCGGCTGGCACTGCCCGGCAGTGCTCCGGTAAAAGTAAAAGACTCGGTTGATAGTCCAATAAGCTTCTCTCCCGCCGGCGACCAGTTCGCTTTCGTCCGTCACGATCAGGCAAAAGGTGAATACTCGTTGATGCGCTCGGCTGTTGATGGTGGAACAGAACAAACGATCGCCACTCGCAGCAATGGTGACAAATTCTCGGTCTACGGCGTTGCCTGGTCGCCTGACGGCAGCAGGATTGTGTGTCCCACGAGTAGTTGGAGCGAGGGACATCACGTGAAGTTGGTTGGATTCGACTCGAGTAGTCAACAAGAGTTTGCGATCGGAGATCAATCGTGGTTCTCAATTCTGCAACTGGCGTGGGAAGACGATATGAAGAGTCTGCTTATCAGCGCGAGAGAGCGGCCGACTGCACCTCACCGGTTGTGGCGGATCCCTTACCCCTCAGGCGCTGCTCAGAGAATCACCGACGATTTGGGTGAATATATGACCGTAAGCTTGTCGGGCGACAAGATTGTTGCGGTGCGAACAGATCCTACGTGGCGGGTGTGGGTTGCAGCGCTTGATGATTTTGCACGCGCGAAGGTGATCGCTTCCGGAGTCGGTCTAAATTATGGACTGAGCTGGGCCGCGGGAGGGAATATCGTGTACTCGGCGATGGCCCAGGACAGATTAAACATCTCGCGAGTTGATGCCGATGGCGCTAATCAAGTTCAACTCACGGCTAACGCCGAGGACAACTATAACCCAGCGGCTTCAGCCGATGGTCGTGTCGTAGTCTTCGCGTCCAGCCGGAACAACGGAAAGTTCAACATCTGGCGAATCAATATCGAAGACGGCAGCGATGCGAAACAGCTGACCTTTACCGACGGCAACTTTTACCCATCTGTCTCACCAGACAATCAATGGGTTGCTTACGATAATCTGGTAGGGTCGAAAGCCAGTGTTTGGAAAGTGCCGCTGCAAGGAGGCGAGGCGATAAAAGTGGCTGAGAATTACCGCATGCCGGTATTCTCACCCGACGGTCGATTGATCGCTGCACGCTATCACCTCAACTCCGGCTCGAGAAATCTCGCCGTTTTTTCTGCCGAGGGAGGGCAGCCCTTGAGTCAAGTGCCGATTCCAGTTCTCGAGTGGCAGCGTGTTCAATGGCTCGATGCTCACACACTCAGCTACATAAAAAACGTCGATGGCTACTCAAACATCTGGAGCTACGATCTCAATTCGAGAGTGGAGAAGCAACTCACGCATTTCAACAGCGATCAGATCTACGCCTACTCCTGGTCACCCGACTTCAAGCAGGTCGCGTGTCAGCGTGGCGCTGTGATTAGCAACGTGACGATGATAAGCACCGAACGATAAAAAATAAGCAGCGAACGGTAAAGTAGTTATGCCGTTCGCTGCTTTATGATGAGACATCCGATTCGCGAAACTGCGGTCAGGCAGCCCGGGCATCTTGCATGTCTTCAGAAAAGAAGTTGGGATTGCAGCCCGGAGGTTCGATTCCCGCAACTTTTCCGCTCGTGTAGTAAGCTTCTTTGAAGGGCTTGCTTATCTTCTCGAGATCTTGTCGACACAAGATATTCTTGTTTGTTAGCGCTTTGATTAACGCGTCAAGGGCTTCAATCACATGCCAGTCGACGTAACAAAGCGCGCCATTGATTTTTCGTTGACCATCATTAATTGCTTCTTGTTCTTTGTTCATCACATTCTCCTGGGCCCGGTGGCCGGTAGCTCATGGGTGAGTTTTTGTTCAGATCAGCACCTAAGTGAATGCCGCTTCCAGGGAGTTAAGCGCTGGATTCTGAACGTGACAAAGGTTATGGACTGGCTTCTCTTCAACTAACAGTAGCAGGAAGGCTGCCGGCTGAGTGACTAAAACATCAAGTACTGCCGCGATCCAAAGACCTTTTGGGGCGGTTAGTTCCTGCTTTTGCTACTAACGCGAAAACCGGACTGATATTCCCTCAGGTAAGAAGAAAAATCAGAAAGGCAACCCGGGGGCGTTGGGTTGCCGTTCTGATGTGGGAGAGAAAATAAGTCGCTTAATTCTTACGACCCATTTTCTTTTTGCGGGCGTACGTTGCTTTCCTGCAATGCGACATGCGTGCCATCGCGATTTCGAGTGATTCTTATTTGTAAATTGAGTTCAGACTATCCAATCAGATAGAAGCGTATCTATTCGGATAGTCTTCCTGTAAAATCCTGTCCTGCAATGCCACCGCGTCTCGCAGCAATCTCGGGGAAACTAAAAGGAGCAATCTTCGCAATCAACGAAGAGACGCTGGTTATTGGCCGCGAAACCGCTGCGGATCTTTGTATCGCCGACGCTTCAGTCTCACGCCGTCACTCCAAAATCGAAAGAAAAGAAGAAGGCTTTGTAATCACCGATCTCGAAAGTCTCAACGGCACCTTCATCAACGACGTGCCCGTCAAGACTCGACTACTCGAGCACGGCGATCGTGTACGCATAGGCGATTCGCAATTTCTCTTTCTCATGCACGAAGGCGAGGCGACGGCGAAGTCGAGCGAGGTCAAGCTCGATGAGGCTCACGTAGTCAGCGGATCTACCGTGCAGATTCGTTTCGACGACGCGGTCTATCTCATGGCGCGCGACCTGAGCGTTTTGATGAAAGTCAGCACCACGATTAATTCGATCCGTGGTCTCGACGATCTGCTGGAGCGTTTACTCGAGCTGCTGTTTGAAGTTGTTCCAGCCGAGCGCGGCGCAATTCTGCTGACGAACGATGGCTCATTCGAAACGAGTTTGGTGTTCGGACTCGATCGCGCTCATGGAAAAGATCAGGCAGTTAACGTAAGCATGACGATCGTCCAGCAGGTGCTGAGAGATGGAGTCGCTTTGTTGGCCAGCGACACGGCAGTTGAACCCACGCTGGCTACGGAAAGTTTAATTGCGGCGCGGGCGCATTCCGTTATGTGCGTGCCGCTGATCATGTTCGGCCGAAAGCTGGGCGTGCTTTATCTCGACACCACGCGCGCGCGCGATCAATTCAACCGCGACCACTTGCAGCTCGTTGCAGCTATCGCCGGTATTGCTGCTGTGGCAATCGAAAACGCACGTCACTTCGAATGGCTCCAAACTGAAAACGAGCGTCTGCTCGCCGATGTAAACATCGAGCACAACATGATAGGCGAAGGCGCCGCGATGCAACGCGTCTATCATTTCATCTCGAAAGTGGCGCCGAAGGATTCAACGGTACTGATCACCGGCGAGAGCGGTACTGGCAAGGAGTTGGCGGCGCGTGCGATTCATCGCAACAGCAAACGAGCACAGAAACCGTTCATGGCGGTAAACTGCGCGGCGCTCACCGAGTCGCTTTTGGAAAGTGAGTTGTTCGGTCACGAGAAGGGTTCGTTCACCGGCGCGTTCGCACAGAAGAAGGGACGGCTCGAAGTTGCTGATGGCGGAACAGTTTTCCTTGATGAGATCGCTGAGTTGTCGGCGCCGCTTCAGGTAAAACTTCTGCGCGTGTTGCAGGAGAGAGAGTTTGAGCGCGTCGGTGGAACAGTCACGATCAAGGTCGATCTTCGTTTGATCGCGGCGACTAATAAGAACCTCGAAGAAGCGATTGAAGCCGGCGAGTTTCGTCAGGATCTTTATTACCGGCTCAATGTTGTTTCACTCGAGATGCCGCCGCTGCGCGAGCGACGCGAAGACATAATGCTGCTGGCGAATTATTTCGCGGACAAGTACGGTGCGAGGTGCAACAGAAGGTTGCAGGGATTCTCGGCTGAGGCGCGTGCATGTTTGACTGCTTACGATTGGCCCGGCAACGTGCGGGAGTTGGAAAATGCGATTGAACGAGCGGTGGTCCTTGGGGCTACCGATTTGATCCTGCCCGAAGACTTGCCTGAATCGCTGCTCGAGAGAGCGACGACGCCCGCGCCGCCGCAATCCGGCATCGGCTATCACGAGGCGGTGGTCCAGGCAAAGAAACAGATCATCCTGAACGCAATGGACCAGAAAGGGAATTTCACCGATGCCGCGAAGCATCTGGGAGTGCATCCGAATTATCTGCACCGCCTGGTACGGAATCTGAATTTGAGAGATCGGTTGAAAAAATAGGGACGTTTATTGTGCAAAACGAAGAAGTCAACCTCTTCCTGCGCGAGGCGACATCCGAGGACGAGCCTTTTTTGTTCGAGGTTTACGCCAGCACGCGTATCGAAGAACTCGAAGGATCGGGTTGGAACGACGATCAGAAGCGGGCCTTTATCAGGATGCAGTTTCTTGCTCGTGAAAGAACCTATCCTCGGGTAGATAATCGAATCATTGTTTTGGACGGGCGCTCTATTGGCAGAATGCTGGTTGATAGAAGTGACACAGGGATAGTGCTGAGAGACATTGCTCTGTTGACAGAGTATAGAAACGCCGGTATCGGGAGCCGTTTGATACAGGATTTAATGAAGGAAGCTGCCTCCGCGGGAAAACCGATCCAACTGCATGTCGTGGCGACATCACCCGCAGTGCGTCTGTACGAGCGTTTGGGATTCCGTAGTAGCCGCGACGACGGAGCATATTTGGAAATGAATTGGGTTCCTGTTGCTGGCTGAGTCATATTAAAGCCATCCACAGATTCGGGTAGTGCGTCAGTTTGAAATTTGGAATGAAAACGCCGAAGGCGTTTCGCAGTTTACGCCGAGGGTGATCGCAATTACGCCGAAGGCGTTCGCTAACCTTAGCCCAGGGTTGGAGCGTAAGCGACAACCCTGGGTACAGCAATTCCTGCTGTAATCAACCCTGAAAGGGTTAGCGCCGCACATGCCTAACGCTTTCAGCGTTGCTATTCACTTTTATGTTTCGATCCCAGGGTTGTCGCTGCGCTCCAACCCTGGGCTAGGGTTAGCGAACGCCTGCGGCGTAATGGGAACGCGCGCGGCGTAATGGGAACCCCTTCGGCGTAATGGGAACGCGCGCGGCGTAATGGGAACGCGCGCGGCGTAATGGGAACGCGCGCGGCGTAAATGGGAACGCCTGCGGCGTAATGGGAACGCCTGCGGCGTAATGATCCAATTTTCAAACTGACGCACTACCCAGATCACGCAGATTATTTCATGCTCACCTACTCGCTCAATCCCTACATCAGTTTCGTTGAGAGTCGTCTGTTTCCCGAATTCCTTCAACAGGCAATCTTTCATCGTTTGACAGGAGAGATAGTTGAACCAGGCGAAAGGGTCTACTCCCGGTTGTTTGCCATGAAGTCGGGAGGTCAAATCTCACTCAGCGAGGACGACTTCAACAGCGCAGACGGTATGCAGTTGCAACAACTGATTCAAAAGCAGTTTTTGATCCCGAAGGGTTACGATCCTTTGGCTCCCTTGCTTGAACAATACGTTGCGCGCCCGATTCAAAATCCGGCCGTGGCATACCGTTCAAAAACCCGAGAGTGGATTCTGGTACGAACTTCAATGGAGCATACGGTCTACTCGCGAAGACGCGACGAACTGCCTGAAATCATTGAAGAGAAATTGTCGCCGTTGGCTGCTGATATATTGTTGCTGGCTGATGGCGCCAGAACGCTCCAGCAGATTTTTAGTGCGTTAAGAGATGGAAACATTCTGACGGATTCCGAATTCAGGACGGCAATAGATTTCCTCACAACTCAGGAACGGCAACTCATCAAATGCACCGCGCGGCTTGAGGATCTGGACCATCCTTTTACGTACGTCAATATAGTGCCGCGGAATCTTTATCACGCCGAAAGAAAGGACCAGCCTCATCCTGACAGCTCAAACGAGACCATAATCGACTTCCATTTACACGGAATTGAGGACGCGAGTTGGGAATTCGATCAAATAGAACCCACCGTGAACCACTCTTTCCGCTTCCCTCATGAAGCGCTCGGCGGTCTCGATTATGGCTCGCGCTTTTGCCTTACCACGCTGAGGCCTGAAGTAGTTCCGTTACTGAACCGGTCGCCCCGGCTCGACGTGTTGGAAGTTGGCGGCGGCACGGGTAGCTTTGCGCGAGCGTTTTTACAACAAGCCGCGAGATTGAATTGGACCAGCCTCAATTATCACATCCTGGATCTCTCACCGGCTTTGATGGACAGTCAAAGAAAGGTCTTGTCAGGACTTCTCCCTGAGAGCAGGCATTTCCAACAGGACGCGACCGAGTTTGATCTTCCCGGCCACTCTTTTGATCTGATCATCTCTAATGAAGTCATCGCGGATTTCCCGGTCGCGTCGCTGCAGCGTAATAAGGATCGGGAGTGGCAAGGAGAAGGCGCTTACTATCTCGACAAATATAATCTTTCAGCCAAAGATGCTCCTGATTCGTTCGTAGTTAACTCCGGCGCTTTTCGTTTCATCGAACGCGCATGGAAACATTTAAGGCCAGGGGGAACGCTCCTGGTAACGGAATATGGCGCGGAGCAGAGATATGCGGCCCGGTCTTACAACTTAAACCACGACGAGTTTACGATTCACTTTGGCCACCTTGCCGCCTGTGCCGCCAAAATCGGCTTTCAGTGCCGCCTGCTGACGTTAAAAAAGTTTCTTGGTTTTGACGACGAGGTTTTAGTGCTTAATGGACGTGAAGAGCATCTGCTCTGCCTCAATCACGTCTTCAAGAATTACGGACACGTTCTTCCTTATGCGGTGATTTCCAAATCGGATTTTGAACACCGGTGCCAAAGCATAGTAGAAGAGACAGGCTTGATCGGGTATTCTTTTTCGCCGCTGCGCACGGGATATCATTTCGGTCCCAACATAAGAGATTTTTTCGTTTTGATAATGAACAAACCTCAAATCCTGTAATCTTGTTAATCCCGTCCAAAGTCTTAACAGGATTCACATGATTTCACAGGATTATCAGGATTAATCTTTGGAAGGAGATTTGGATGGAGGCTTCTTTAACGCACGAAGAATTTACTAAAAACGCGAATACGAAATTTCAGGTTCAAGCTGGCGAAAACAATCACGTGGAATTGGAGCTAACCGGGGTTTCGGAACTCAAAGTGTACCCGCAGCAGGAAGAATTTGCGCTCGAGTTTCGTGGTCCATCAAACATGTTTCTCGGTCAGGGCGTGCGCAGCTTCATGCATGATCAAATGGGCCAGTTTGAGCTCTTCATAGTACCCGTCAAGCAAGACGAGCAGGGTTTTTACTATGAAGCAGTTTTCAATCGCCTTCGCGAGTAGTTAATTCAAATGAGCAGCCAATCACAAGCACCTGCAAACATCACACTTCGCCCGGTTAGTTCGGACGACTATGATTTTCTCGTTGAAGTTTATGGCAGCACTCGAGCCGAAGAGTTGGCCTTAGTGCCATGGACCACCGAACAGCAGCTGGCATTCGTCCGATCGCAGTTGGCCGCGCAACAGGACCATTATGCGAAAAAATATCCCACGGCCAGCCACGACATAATCGTATCTGACGGCCGACCAGTGGGCCGTCTCTACGTTGCCCGGTTGGACCAGGAGATTCGAATTGTCGATATCATTCTGCTGCCTGCCGAGCGGAATGCCGGGATCGGAAGCTATCTGATCAAACAATTACTCGACGAAGCGAACCGCTCCGGAAAGATTACGCGGATTTATGTGGAGGAATTCAATCCTTCACTGCGTCTCTTTGAACGTTTAGGTTTCTCACCGAGCGAGCAGCATGGAATTCATCTGCTGATGCAGTGCAACCCCAGTCAACACCTCACGCCGTAGCTTTCATTCTTTTAGGAGAGGTCTATGAATCCGGGTTGATATCAGGAAGTTAAGAATGCAGGCGATTGATCACTGCCTCGTAGTGTGGAGCGCGCCTATCTTTGGTCCCAACCGGAACGACCAGGAAGGAGAACATACCCAACTCTTCATGCTCGATCAGATACGTATCCTGTTTGAGAGTTGTCTCTTTTGGACCACGAAAAAGGAGTGAAAAGCCTTCTTTTCCCGCCGCAGTCTGTTTTCGTGAAGCGAAATTAGTTACATCAATCAACGTGACCTTCACTTTTGACGCTTCGTGGTTAAGCAAAAAACTCGTGCCCACCCGGGATTTGAATGATGCCAAATTCAAACCAACCGCTGTTGACTTTGTAGTACCCATGCCAGAGGCTTTCCCGGTGAGGGCCAGCGGAACTCCCGCTGCCAGGGCCACGAACGTACCTCGCTTCAAGAATTCTCGGCGCGAACTACTCATTTGTTTCCTCCTAGAAAAGTGCTTGATCTGGGCTTGCGGTAAAAATGGTGGTGCAGTCTATTTCTTCTTTTCAAAACTTGCAATACAAAAAACACAAGAAAAATATTTTAGAGAATCTTCCATTGCACTCTTGTTATATTTCAGCTTTCGATCTATAGTGCGCCCTCAGTCGCTCGACCCTAGACCAGGCGGAACCTTTCCGCAGTAGTTTTGCAGCTTGACCATGACCGGTTCTGCATCGATTTGTAAGGAACCGTGCAAAGTCGAAACCACTGTTTGGACCAAGTCCAGAGGCCCACACAGTCGGCCGGATAATCTATAAGATTCCATAACGGCTTACCTAAAAGGAATAAGGAGACGATTCGATGGCCCAACCATATGTCGGCGAAATAAGAATGTTTGCCGGTAATTTTAATCCTAACGGCTGGTTGTTTTGCGAGGGCCAGTTGTTACCTATTTCCGAGAACGAAACTTTGTTTCAGTTGATCGGGACCACGTATGGCGGTGATGGGGAGAGTACTTTTGCGCTGCCCGATCTGCGGGGCCGCATACCTCTGCACTTCGGCAACGGACCGGATGGCGTCAATTATCAATTGGCCGAAGCATCAGGAGTTGAATCGGTAACGCTCACGACACAGCAGATTCCGGTTCACACACACCCCATGTTCTGTAGTTCGGGCGGTGGTCAAAATTCGGCCAATCCGGCAAGCGCTGTAGCGTCCGTATCAGACATAAGCCAGTACAACGATCTATCCGTAGCACCTAACAACGCACCTAACACTCAGTTGGGAACTCCTGGTTTTGTAAGCGATCCTACGGGAGGCTCCCAACCGCACGAGAACCATATGCCCTTCCTCTGTATCAATTTCATTATCTCGCTGTTTGGGTTATTCCCGTCACAAACTTGAAACGCGGTTCTTTTTTAAGAACTCAATGACTGTGGATGATACAGCGAGGCTGAATGTTCAATAATTTAAGGAGTCATGACGATGGCTGAACCGTTTCTGTCAGAAATCAGAATCTTTTCTTTCAACTTTCCGCCAAAGGGCTGGGCGTTTTGTAACGGCCAATTTCTGCCTATCAATCAGAACCAGGCTTTATTTGCTTTGCTAGGCACCACATACGGAGGCAACGGGCAAACCACTTTCGCTCTGCCCAATTTGCAGGGCAGAGGTCCGCTCCATGAAGGCAACGGCCATACGCTGGGAGAGCAAGGCGGTTCATCGGCCGTTACCATAAACCAGCAGACGATGCCCACGCATACGCATTTTCTCAGCAACAACATGGCAGTGGTCGACGCCAACACGAACGCAACTCAAGGCGCTCCTGGTGGTAACAACTGGGCCAATTACGGAAAAGTGCAGTGGTGTACAAGTCAGCCAAACAACGTGATGAATCCGCAGTCTGTTGGCAACGTTGGCGGCAGCCAGCCGCACACCAATATGCAGCCGTACCTTGTTCTCAATTTCTGTATCGCACTCCAGGGAATTTTCCCGTCGCAAAACTAGAAAAGGGAGAGAAAACATGGCCGATCCTTTTGTCGCTGAAATCAGAATTTTTCCATTTAACTTTGCGCCCAAAGGTTGGGCATTCTGCGATGGGCAGATCCTACCGATAAGTCAGAATACAGCGCTCTTCTCCCTGTTGGGAACCGTATACGGCGGTGACGGCAAGTCGACCTTTGCGCTTCCGGATCTGCAGGGCAGCGTTCCCATGCATCCGGGACAAGGACCCGGGTTATCGCTCTTTGATCTGGGCCAGATCGGTGGTGCTGAAACGATTACACTGCTGGTATCCGAAATGCCGGTGCATGCGCATGCCGTTGGCCGTGCACTCAACGCCGAGGGCAATTCAATTACGCCTGTCAACTCGGTCTGGGCCCAGGCGCCCGCAGGCAGAGGAGCCGCTGCACTTTATAAAGAGGGGGCGCCAACGGGACAGGTGAACGTCAATTCACTGAATATCACTGGTGGTGGTCTGCCGCACAATAATATGCAGCCTTACTTGACGCTCAATTACTGCATTGCATTGCAGGGAGTCTTTCCGCAGCGTCCCTAAAGTCGGGCACGCTGCTGCTGAACAAGCGTCTCGGCACACGAGACTACGTCACCTTTTCCCAGCGCCTCAGAGGAGCGTTATAACTCTGGACCAAGGAGTAGCAAAATGTTTCACGCCCCACACCGGAAATTTAATCGTGAATTTGAACGCCGAACGGTCACCAGGATTTTGGCTATCTTCTCCCTGATAGCCACAAGCGTTCTGGTATTCGCGATAGCGCCTGGCTCGGTTTCTGCCGACGTCAGGGGTGAGCGACGCAACCATCGCATCCGTGTGCCCGCCGCGGTGGCTGCTGCCAGGGCAGCCGCAACGGCAAATTTCCCATTGCCGTTTGCTCCGATAGATGTCGATCGAACGGATGATGACGCCGCCGCTTCGGCCTGTACCGCTGCGCCGAATGACTGTAGCTTGCGAGGCGCAGTCGCGTTCGCCAACCTGAACCCGGGCACCACGATCAATGTGCCGGCCGGAACCTATCAACTGAATATTCCCGGCGTAGGTGAAGGTTTTACCGGCAATAATTCGATCGGGGATCTCGACATCAGGGCCGACAATACGATCATCGCGGGCGCGGGCGCGGCTACCACGATAATTCAACAGACTCAGCTGAATGATCGCGTTCTTGAAGTAAACCCGGATCTGCTTGCCGGCTTCGACTTCTCGATTTCCGATGTGACCATTACCGGTGGAAAGGAGACTACCGGGGTTGGAGGCGGCGGCATCATCTCCGGCTCGATCAATAACACGATGTCGGTGACGAACTGCGTGATTTCAGGTAACTCCGCAACCGGTCTCGGCACGTTGGGCGGCGGTGGCATCTCCCACATGGGTGGGGATTTGACCATAACGGGAACCACCTTCGCGAACAATTCAACCAGCGCGAGCGGCGGCGGCTTGGGTTACACCGCAGGCGATCCGCTGATTAGACAGCCATCCACTGGCACTCTTTCGATAAGCGGTTCGACATTCTCCGGAAACACCGCTAATTCCGCTGCCGCAGGCGGCGGCGCAGCAGATCTTTTCAACTTCAACCTGGGGATAGGCACTTACAACATCAACAGCTCGACCTTCTCGAACAATTCGGCGCCCAACGGACGCGGTGGTGCGATTGTCGTGGAGAGCGGACCATTGACTCTCACCACCAGTTCTCTGACGGGAAACACGGCCGGTATCACTGGCGGCGCAATTAGCTCGACCGGCAGCGCGTCGGTAAGTTTTTCAAGACTGGTCGGCAACAGCGTTCCGAATCCTTTGAATGGACTGACTCTGTTTACAGCCGCAGGTAGTTTTACCGCGGATGATAACTGGTGGGGCATCAATACTGGTCCAGGGGCAAATGATTTCCGTAACCTCACCGATTCCGTGTTTCCGATGACGTACCTTCAGCTCAGAGTTAGTGCCAGCCCGAACCAACTCTGTAGTGGCGCTTCGTCTACTTTGACGGCCGACATTAAGCAAAGAAACATTGGTTCGCCCTTGACTACGGAATTGAATGGCCTGCCAACCTTCATGGCGGTCTTCAGCAACGTGGTAGGCGGAAGTGTTTCAGGCGCCACGAATTTTGTTAGCGGTGTGGCTACGGCCACATTCACAGCAGGCGCGACACCCGGACCTGCCAGTGTCGATGTCACAGGTGACAACCAGACCGTGACAGCTAACATGACGATCGACACTAACCAGACAACCGATCCGGGGGACCAGGTTGTTTGTGAAGGTGGAACGGCAACCTTTACCACCACGGCCAGTGGGCCAGGCACGATTGCTTTTGTCTGGAAGAAGGGTGCAACGGCTCTAAATAACGGAGACCTTGGCGGTCGCGTTACGATCACCAGCGGCAGCAACACCAGCACGCTGACAATCACCGGCGCCG
This sequence comes from Pyrinomonadaceae bacterium, assembly GCA_025922875.1. Lineage (GTDB taxonomy): Bacteria > Acidobacteriota > Blastocatellia > Pyrinomonadales > Pyrinomonadaceae > PSRF01. The sequence goes on along the minus strand of JAICGZ010000077.1, from coordinate 4,359 downwards.
TTTTGAGCGATGCGGACACCTACACCGTTGAAGCAACCGGTGAGTGCAATACCGCCACTCAGAGTGCAACGCTGACTGTCAACGCGAACACGCAGACGACTGATCCTCCCGATCAGACAGTTTGCCAGGGAACTGATGCACACTTCTCTACAGTTGCATCAGGCACTGGTCCATTCAGCTATGCGTGGACTCTGGATGGTAACCCGGTCGGCGGAAACAGCCCGAACGTCACCATTCCGACCGGCGCGCTGAGCGTTGGGAATCACACAGTCACCGTAACGACTACCGGAGCATGCAATAGTGCTACGCAGACCGCGATCCTGACGGTGAGCAGTGGCACTCCGGTGATCACGTTAATTACTAATGCGGTGTCTATGTGGCCGCCGAATCACGCGTATCAGACCTTCAATCTCACTGACTTTGTTGCCAGCGCCAGCTCCAGTTGCGACGCGAGCGTGGACATCAACGATGTGGTGATTCAGAAGGTGAGCAGCGACGAGCCTGAGGAGAATCCTCTCGGCGCTGACGGCAATACACTCAACGACATCGTGATCGCTCCAGACTGCAAGTCGGTGCAACTGCGGCGCGAACGCGACGGCAACCTGAATGGACGCGTCTACACGATTACATTCAAGGTGACGGACTCGTTCGGCAACAGTGCTACGGCAACAGTTAAGGTCTCTGTGCCTAAGAATAACAACGGTACAGCGGTCGATGACGGCGCAGCGGCGGGATATACGGTAAATAGCCTCTGTCCATAGCAGTCCAGGAACTTGTTTTTGATGAAAGGTAACGACATGAGAACTACGTTGCGCAAGTCGAGATTTCTTTTCACGTCACTTTCGGCGCTGGCGATCTTTGTTGGCATGATGATCGGTGGTCCATTGCTGTCCAGGGCGCATGCTCCAACAACCGCTATCACGATCGTGAACAATTCCAGTCGTGAAATTCGGCACGTCTATCTTTCGGCGCCCGATCAGAACAACTGGGGTTCGGACCAGCTCGGCAGTTCCGTCATTTCAGCGAATGGTGGATCTGTTACGATCAACGCGAGTTGCGATGGACCAAGTATCAAGGTGATCGCGGAAGATAACCAGGGCTGCTTCTTCTATCAAGTCGTGTCGTGCTCGGAGAATGCGACCTGGACCATCACGAATAGCTCCACTCCCGACTGTGGGAATTGACGCGTTAGTGTGGTTAACAACTTGTAGTGCGGGGCGCGGGTAATAACTCGCGCCCCATTACTTTTAATTGAGGATTTTGCTTATTGAAATTAATGCTTGCGGTAAACGTTTCAGCGCCATTCGGTTTTGTTTAACCGCTTTGTTCTTAGCGGTTTCCTGCTACCGCTGGGAACAGGGTTCTGCCCTTGACGTTGACACAAGACGTAAGTAAAGTGTCGCTGTCCAATAATCTAATCGGTTCCATTCGGATTTCCTACTTTCTTGCGCCTGTCAGTCCTCCGAAGGTTAACCGTACTTAGTTTCCTGACAATCTCAGCCGTAAGCGCTTGCTCCCAGGAGGGTTATTATGCGTCCCCCAATGAATCAGACTCACCAGTCCCAGTCTCTATCTTCTCGAATAACAATTAGAACCATTGCGAAGCTGCTGGCTATTTTAATAGCTGTCGTAGTGCCGTTTGCTCTCTACGTGCGAGTCAAGTCAGAAGACTCGGCGAGGTGGTTTAGTAAGGCGGAGACTTCCGTCACGCGTATTAAGCGCGCCAAAGATCACGTTACGGTGCATGCCGCAGGTCGCGGCAAGCCGTTCCTGAATCTGCAGGACGGGCGCGAGATGAGCGTCACCTATAAAGGAGATCAAGCGGCTGTTGCCGCTTTGCAGAGTGGCGCCGCGCAAGCGCGGGCATTGGCCTCGGCGGATTTTGATCGCAATGGAACACCGGATGTGGTGGCCGGCTATGGATTCAATGGCGCGGGAATAATCACCCTTCAGCGTGGAAACCCGGATGCGTTCGCTCCGGCTGACGACTCGGTTTTAGTGCGTATACAACAGGGGTATAACCCCGCATCGTTGTTGCCGGGCGCGGATGTTTATTCCGTTCCTGTGCCGGCCGATTTTCTCGTTACGGGAAATTTTACGGACGACTCTGAAAAGGACGTTGTGTTTGCCGCAAAAGGCGGTGGACTCTTCTTAATGGAAGGCAATGGTGCAGGCCGGTTTGGTGAAGCACGGCAGATAAATTTGCCCGGACCAGTGACCGCATTAGCAGCTGGCGAGTTCCGTGCGGCGGATGGATTTACCGATCTGGCGGTAGGCGTGAGCGGTCCTGGTGGCGAGACCTTATTGATTTTTGATGATGGGGTGCAAGGATTCGAGAACGCCGTGGTGCAGCAACAGTTGGCCGAGCCAGCGAGTGCGATTGAGTTTGGTGGTTTAGACGACGATCCGTTCATGGACGTCGCGGTAGCTGCCGGTAGTGAAGTACTTGTCGTCCATGGCTGGGGTCGCAAAGAGCAGGTAGCGGCCGGATCGCGCGTCGAGCGAGTAAACGTTGGACCAGGGGTGCGCGGATTGGCTCTCGGACAATTTACGTGGGACCGCCACGGCCGGAGCGAAATCGCGGCCCTGACCTATGACGGCACCGTGCATATCGTTGAGCACGGGAAACTTGACACTCGACCATTTAGTGAGGCTGAAGCCGCCCAGAGAACGAGAGGCAATCTCAAAGGTCAAAGAATCACTCAGGATATAGAGTCTGCTCCGAGTTGGAGGCCAGGACAAGCTGCGGGATGGAAGGAATCCAAGCAGCTCCTTGGGAGCAACCTGAGTGCTGACTTGCCGAAGCCGTTGCTGCGGACAAATCTCGCTTACCGCGAGCTGGATGAAGTCATGCTTGTGGGACAGGCGCAGTCGAAGCTTGAAATCCTGCGTCCTATCGGACCGAATGATCCAGCCCCAGCACCTGATCAGTCACTTGCAGTTACAGACGACACAGCCAAAGTAACTTTGGACGTGGAGAGTACGCCGGTAGCGGTATTGGCGCTGCCGAAAAAGCTCAACGGTACTAGCGATGTACTCGTGCTCGACTCCGCGAGCACTGAGGTCGATATCCTTCCGAATGCTCCGAATACCACGATCACCGTTGATAGAATCGACGATACGGCGGCGGCCTCAGCTTGTACTGCCGCACTGAACGACTGCAGCCTTCGTGGCGCACTCGCATTCGCAAATAATCCGGCAAACAACAACACCACGATCAATATTCCAGCGGGCACTTACGTCTTAACCATCAACGGTACTGGAGCGCAGGGTTGCAACATAACGGGCGGCGATAATAACTCGGTGGGAGACCTTGCCGCTAACCAAACCATGACGCTGATCGGCGCAGGAGCCGCGACCACTATCATCCGGCAACAGGGAACCGGGCCGGCCAACGACGGCGACCGCGTGATGTGCATGAACGAACCCCTGTCGCTAAATCTGGTCTACAACTTTTCCGGTTTGACTTTCTCCGGAGGCCGCGAGGGAACGGCAGCCGGCACAGGCACAGCCATCGGCGGCGGCGGCATCATCGGCGGTGAGAAAGGCAATAGTCTTACTCTCACTAACGTAGTACTCACTAACAACCAGGTAACGGTATTGGGTTCGGGGAACATCGGAGGCGGCGGTATCCAATGGACCGGCGGCGACCTAACCATAACGAATTCCACGATCGGCGGCGCGAACGCTCCCGTCGCCTATGCCGACCGCACCTCAGTAAACGTCGGTAATTCTCAGGCAGGCAGCGGCGGCGGTGTAATGTTTACGCCATCGGCGCCGGGACACACTGCCTCGACAGGTATCCTGACGGTTACGGGAAGCACGTTCAGCCGCAATACCGCGGCATCTCCGAGCGCGGGTGGCGCTGGTGCGGATCTGCTGGTCTTTGCGTTTGCATCGCCCGGCGGCATCGGAACTGGATCTGCGACTATCGGCACTTCGACCTTCTCGAATAACCAGGCGTTGGGAACCGCGAATGGCGGCGGCATCATCGTTGAGTCTCTTACGACCACGGTGGCCACCACCAACTTCACAAACAACTCGGCCGGTAACCGAGGCGGTGGCATTTTTGTGGGCGGCGCCAGTTTGCATTTGAACGGCACCAATCCAAGTATCACTTTTTCCGGAAACACCGCGACAAACGGCGGGACCAGTGTGTCCACCTCCAGCGCCGTCACCGTATCAGGCACAAACACCACCATCGGCGGCAGTATCGAGGTCAACACTCTCGGCTCATGGACCAACAACGCCGGCAGCACGCTGTCTCCCACTGACGTGGTGGTCACCGGCGGCACCTTCAACATGAATAACAGCACGATGAACGTCAGCGGCAACCTGACGATTGGTCCTGGACCAGTC
>JAICGZ010000076.1 GCA_025922875.1 Pyrinomonadaceae bacterium | reverse complement strand
TGGACCATGCTGCAAGGGCAGGGCTATGAGATTTCCGAATCCGCCCTTCGGCATAGTGTCCTGACTTGGAAACAAGCGATCATAGGAATGGAGGCCTACTGCGTAACGTCGCTCCATCGTTCGCGTCAAGATAGCGCTCGCGAGCTTTCTGGCCAATGCTGCCTGTACGGGACTGGCGAAGAATATCCAGACATGAGCTCCGTTTCCCGAGCGTGAACGTTCAAGTGAGGCAGGCACTCCCGTCTCACGACACATCTTCATGAAGGCGCATGCATCCGCTTCCCAATCCTTCTTGTCGAAGTCTAATACTACAAACCAACAGCTATCGTCCTGTAGGAGAGGATAAACACCAATGGTTTGCCTTCCGAGTAGATGATCTCTGATCACTTCCTCGCTCAGTGAAAATAGTTTGGTGACGCGAAATGATTTCTTTGGTCCTCGCCCAGAATAAGATGCCTGGTCCCATTCCTTATCACCCGCCGGTGAATAGCCCGTCTTACCGTTTCTTCCTTCCCACCTGACCGCGTAAACGTCGTCCCTGCCCCGAAACAGATCCTTGAACAAGGAAACTTTAACGTCTGGCCGAGAGTCAGCAGTCACAGTGGCTGATGGAGGTGCCTTTACTTCGCAACTCGACCTCGGCCGCTCAACGTCTTGATGTGCACCCTCCGGAGCTTCGCCAATGCGAAGCCTCAGCCGCGCGTTTTCTTCGCGGTCTCTTACTGCGTATTCCGAACCTGGATGTCATCACGGCTCAATGAGCTTGAAATAATTGTTTCGTGCAGCGATATGACTGAATGGGAGGACATCGTTAAGCACCTACCCCTCTAACTCAGAAGCCGGTGCTGTCTTTCTTAGGGAAATCCTTTTGAAGGACTAGAAGTTCTTAACCATTCGGCAAAGTAATTGGTCGGAAAGAAAGGAAAAGAACGAAAAGGGAGTATTTGCTTCGCTTGCTTTTTATTATCTGCCGTGGGATATACGGAGTAATGCATTTGTATGGGATAAGTACCACCGATCCTGTCACTCTGATCCAAGCCTCGCTTTCCTCGCGGGAAACGACATTGAGAACTCTTAATCAGAAGGTCGGATTTCGAGCCGGCCAGGCGTGGGGAACCTACAACTGTTTACCTGGCGCACCGAGATCCACTGGCGGAATTTCTCCAGGTCCGCCGCCCAATAATCGAACGAACGGGCTGATGGCCTCGATCGTCTTGCGAGTGTCGCTCGCAAACTTAACAATCTCGAAAAACTTCACCGCCACCTTGTAAAACCTGGCCCACAAACTTTTCGTGTGCTCGCTGGCCGCGGCTTTACGGATCAGCTCAACGTTCAAAGTAGCTTGTCCGATGATCAGCGCCAGCGCACGTTTCAGACTCTCAGGGCCACCGATTCGATACTGCTGTATGGCTTGCAGGATCGCCGAAGTCAACGACAGGATGAAGGGCTTCAGATCCCGATCGATTTCGGCGCGTTTTACAGACTCGAACAGGACATGCGCCTCTGCTTGGATCTCTTGCAAAGTCCCTTCATTGATCTTTGGATCGGGTTTCTTCTTTCCCCACTCGGAAGCTATTACTCGAAGCAGCGTTAGAGTCTCATCAGTTATCGGACGTGTTAGATTCGCCTGATTAGTGCGAAGATTGGAGAACGATTGATGCGCTACCAGTCGGAGAGGAGGGAACGCCTCCCAGTAGAAGTCATCAAACCCGAGCTCGTGCAGGCCTGCTTCGGTTTCATCCACCAGATCAAGAAACGCCAATATTCCTTCAACTACCTGTTTGAAGAGTAGTCCAGTCAGTTCCTGATTGATGGCAATGTCCAACGCCTGCGCCCACACGCGGGCTGGTGGTCCATTAGACGAAGTTGATCGAAGTCTTCTGACAAGATTATGCAAACGCGCTGCCGGATTATTGTGCACCTTTTAACCTGCTTTCTTTCAGAGTGGTGGGTCTGAAAAAGCCGCGTTAATACTGTTGAATGGTGCTTTCCGTAGCGTATTGCGTGAAGGGGCCACTAGAAAGGCGGTAGAAGTTTTCTTTTACTATGCAGGTCGCGGACGTGGCGTTCGCCGCGACGACTGCTCCGAATGAAGCATATTCACGATTTGTAAAACAATAACCCTGAGATCCGGTGACAATTCTCTAAACCTTGTAACTAGCTGATGTTCTTCAGATTGACCGCCGGGAGCCACCAGACCAGCCGCCCGGGCGAGCAAATCTTCCGCTGGAATACCAAGGCCATGGGCCAAAGCCCTGAGGCGGTCGGGCGACGGGTTCTTTATCTGCTTGTTCTCGATTCGATTGACGTAACTTGCCGAAATGGGTTCTCCAAAACGGGCGCTTCGCTCGGACACATCGGTACACGAGAGACCCTTCTCATTCCGAATTCGGCTAACGAAGTCCCCGAGGGTTTCTGGACTCCTATTTGCCATCCTAATGGGCTCCACATACCCTTGAGCAAAGGGACGCACTAAGACAGGAAACCGCGCGACCGTCAAAACAATGCACCTCCACACGACAAGCCGTGGTGGGGGCGCTCCACGCGGAAAACGGCTATTACCTTCCAGTAGTGAATCATTTATCATGTGTATCGATTCTGATGGGATATGATTCACTACGGATCAGTATGATCTAAGATCGGCAACTCGTGCTACGCTCTGTTGCGTATGATTCACGAACAATTGCAGCAAGTTAGAAGGGAGTGAGCAGCGATCCGCCGTTTGCCCGCCAACAAATTAAGACGGTGCGGACAAATGGTGGGACAGACGACTATTAAAACAGCGCTGCTCAACTGCCTCAGATAGCCTCCTCACGCAACTGGCCCCGGAAAAAATAGTTCTCGTTACCCGCGCTGTCGAACCGGATCCACAGAAGACCTCAAGTTGCAATGAGCCATTGAATTGCTCATTCAAAGCCGGAAATACTAACGTTTCCCTGGTCCAGTTTTTCGGGGATGTGTCACAGCGGAAGATAGTCGCTGACGTCGATAATGGCCCCTCACAACGTGTGGTTGAGGCGAACGGTGGCGTGCTTGTTAAACGATATATTGTCTGCGGTGTATGGCAGTAAGGAGAGCTTGCGATATCGAGTGTTTCCGCCGTCGTAGTGAATTAGACCTAATTCTGAAACGTTTTCTTCAGGTTCGTCATAGTAAAAGGAAAGTAACAGGTTTTCGACAACAACCGCAGAAGCCGAATGAATCAAGGCTTCGGAATGGAGACATTGTGGAGCAACAGCTAGAGAATTCCTTACAAGCGGTTTTAAGGGCGCGTTTTGGGCAGAAGTTTATCGTGCCGAATTGGAAGGGCCGTGCCTTTGGCTTCTATACAGACAACGCCGATTTTCCAAAAATGGATGTCTTAGAGGCTACAGTCAATGTCGCCTCTGCGTCGAATTTGAAACTTTTGCCCAGCACTCAGAAAAGTTTGCAGAACCAAGTCAGCTTGGCTAGCACGCCGAGCGATGTTCTGCCCCACATGAGCGCGGCCCTGGATGCAGCCAAGCCAGCAATCGTCTTTTAACGAAAGTCCCTGATCATGAATACACCCCTTTTTCGTGTTCTCCCTACAGTATTGGTGTGCCTAACGTTCACTGCGTTGGCCCGGGCGCAAACCGCGATTTTTTATGCGTCAGATACGACCGTCAGAGTCAGGGTCAACCTCGCTCCGAAGATTAATCCGACGGCCCAACCTTCAGCGGGCGGCCTTTACTCCATCGACGAGAATGGAAACTGGACTCAACTGGCTCCTTTACCCTCGATCCCTTCACCTTACACTCAATTTGAAATCACGATTCCGAGAACTCAATACAACCCGGAACACAAGTATCAGGTCGTAGTGTTTGGTTTTTTCAAAAACGCTGACGATGTGATGATCCAACCATCGCACAGTCTGGTGGTGACGTTACCTTTGGTACTTTCGATCGTTCGCGACAAGGTCAACTGTCCGGATGGCCTCACGCTTCTTGCCAGAGCTCAGGTCGCCGATTACAACTGGGATCGCTATTACGAGTGGTTGAGGCCGTTTGAGACCGCACCAAATGGCATCGCAACAATCATGTTTCAGGCTTCCGGCGGTTCTGACCCGGTCAATGTAAGAGCTAAGCAGGTTTCGATAATTACTCGCCAAAGTACGGCAACAGTCACAAGAAACTCTCGGACCTGCATCCTCACCGAGCCCGGCATTCCCAACGTTACTTTTAAGGCGACCGTAAACCTTGACGAGACCAATTTGCCCGCGGATATCGCTGGTCAGGCCAGTGCAGCGGGCTTGTCGCCGACGTATACGGTTTCTTTTCCAAAGCGGGAGGATTTCAAGGAAGACACAAGCAAACGCATTCTGGAACGTAATCTCGACCTCGGGGTTTCTATGACGTCGTCCGTTGCCGATGAAGAGGTAGCTGCAACGGCGACCACACCCAAGACGATTCTGAGGAAGAGAACTACGCGAGGCGTCCTGGACGTAAGGTTTGCTCCCTGGATGGATGTCTTGCAGCCGGTGATCAGGGAAAACAAATGGCTTCATTTTCTCACGCCGTTTTATCTTAATGCCAACGTTGCAACGGGCAAGATTACTAAAGACACGTTGGCGCTGAATCGCATCTTATTCGGGTTTGAGGGTGAGTTGCGTTACTACACATCGAGGCGCTGGGAAGACGAGGACGGAAATAATCGACATTCAAATCCGATTTGGCATCGACTCAAATATGGAGCTCAACACGCCTCCGATCGTGACTTCAAGCAGGATGAATTCACAGGCAAGATCGAATATGCGCCCATCTTCGAAGCTCTATACAACCCGTATAAGTTCAATTTTACCGGGAACACCGGAGAGAAGATCCAAAAGTGGTATGGATACGCATTTCAACCGCGCGTGGGTTTTGAAATCGGGCGAACCTACCATCGAGACAATCCCGCCGCTGTCATTAAGCCCAGCGCGAACGTTCGTCGCTTTTACTTTGGCGGGGACCTTGGCTTTGATTTGACGGGCCACACTAACTTTTCCGTCACTGACGTCTTTTACGTAAGAGGTGAGTTGCCGGAAAATCGCACTCAGAACTACTTCAAGGGTTCCTTTGATCTGCTCTTTCGACGGGGCGACGTAACCTCAAGCGGTGTCTTTCTAAGCTTCGAGCGCGGTCAGTTACCGCCGTTTGCGACTCCACCGGCCAACGTGTTCAAGGTTGGGTTTCGCATCGTGAGCAATTACTGCAAAGATGCCTGCCGGTAGAATCGCGACGTCTGATTGGGTCGGGCAAACTCTAAAAGACCACGCTCAGAATGTCATTCGGACCAGATCGCGTTGAGCAGCGCTGCCAGACGCTCGGTCCACCTGGATGCTCTCGTCTTGGACCGCGACCAGATGGTCGTGGAGAAATGGCAGACTTTTGGCAGACTACGCTTCGAATCCAGTCAAGCTATGCAGCGTGCCACAAGGCGTTCTCGCCTGAGTTAGTCGAAGTTTATGTTCCACCGATTCCCCTGCCTTGCACTCATCAGTTTTTCCCCGTTTTCCAGCAGTCTGCCACGAGTTCTCGATGAAAATTCTTGCCTCCGACAAGCAAACGTTTTAGCCTTTTTTTGACATTCATTTTGTAAGCCCTCTATTTGTAAGCCCTCTATTAGACGCGCCCGACTCTGCACCGGACGGCGTGTCAGAGGAATTCATGGCTGAACATTTAAGCACTAGAATGACATTCCATTTGCATTGTTAAAGTAGACACCCGCCAAAATAAAGGAGGCAAGTGATGCCAGACGATCAAGAGACTTACACGTATCGCAACGGTGAGAAGGTTTTGCTCGAGAAAGCCCCAGATCAATTCGTCGTCCGAGTTTTGCCCGAAAACTTAGAGTCACTCGGAATAATGGACGCGGAGCAGGTTTCGTCACACTCGTCTAAAGTAACTACTCGAGCTACAGACCTTGAGCCGGAAATGAGTCGTCTGCGGCACGTCGCTCCTACGCATCACGCGTATTCCGAAGCGGCAACCGGCGCCGACTTCCTGATCACTGATCGCGTGCTCGTGACCTTCAAGGAGGCGTTGCCGGCGGAACAGATCGATGCCTTTGCTGCCCGCTATGGTGTTTTCCTGAAAACGGCTTACAGCGATCGCGATTTTCTATTTCAACTCACCGATCATACCGGCATCAATCCAGTAAAGCTGATCGTCAAGCTCAACGAAGATGAGCCGCTGGTGGAAGTCGCCGAGCATGATCTCAATCATAAAATGCAGACTTATGCAGTACCTATCCCGACCGATACGTCTTACCTGAGACAGTGGCACCTTCACCGGCGGCTGAACGATACGCAATTCGATCAGCGCTCTTCCTCAGGTTGCGAAGATGCCTGGCAACTGCTGGATCATCTCGGCAGCGCAGAGGTGGTGGTGGGAGTTACTGATGATGGTTGCAAGCTGACTCACCAGGACTTTGATTCACCCGGTAAATTTGCCGAGTGGGGTTACTTCCGAGGCGAACGCTTAATCACGAGCGCCGACATTGATGCGCAGCCGGATCAGATGTACATCCAAGGCGCCAATCACGGCACTTCATGCGCCGGTGTGATTGCCGGTGAAGTCGATGCCGCTCTTACGGTCGGCGCGGCCCCCGGTTGTCGTTTGCTGCCCATTCAGTGGGAATCGGATGGGCCATCGTTGTTCATCAGCGATTCGAAGCTGTTGACCGCGGTCAATTTCGTCGCCAGCAAAGTGGACATTCTGTCGAACTCCTGGGGCAGTACACCGACCAGCCTCTGGTCCGTGCAGGTCGTCAATCGCATCACGGAGTTGGCCCAAACCGGTGGCCGTCGTGGACGCGGAATCGTTTTTCTCTGGGCAGCGGGCAACGAGAATTGCCCGATCAGCCACCAGGCGCAAATCGACGTTCCTTTCGACTCCGGCTGGAACGAGTTTGGCACGTGGCGAGGTGTCAGCACCTCACGTCGCTTCCGTAACAATCTCGTGGGAATTCCAGGACTGATGCACGTTGCCGCTCTCGCGAGCAATGCCAGGCGCAGTCACTATTCAAACTACGGCACCGGGATCTCGATCTGTGCGCCGAGTAGTAACAGTCACGAGTATCGCCGCTTATCGGTGATCGGTTTGCGGGTCACGACGGCGACCGGCGATCCGGGAGGTGTGACAGGGAGTTTTGGAGGCACTTCGAGTGCGACCCCATTAACCGCCGGAGTTGCGGCATTGACGATCTCTGCCAATCCCGATCTCACCGCCCAGGAGGTGGTGTCGATCCTCAAACAGACCGCGTCAAAAGATCTCAGCATGAATGCTTATCCGCGGACACCTGCCTCAGCTTTTGATCCGAACCCGATCTGGGATGTTTCACCAATCGCGCCGTTCGACACGGGCGCGTTTAATAACGTCGGGGCTGCAGACGGGACGTGGAGTCCATGGTTTGGCCATGGTCGTGTCGATGCAGCCGCCGCAGTCCGCGAGGCACTCAGACGCCGTGGTGCGGCAGTCGAAGAGGTTGTACGGGAAGATTCAAGTCCGGCCTTAGCTATTCCCGACAATAATGCGGCCGGAGTGCGTGACACCATCAATATTCAAACTGCCCTCACGATTGCGGCGATCAAGGTTTCAGTTGACATAACTCATACTTTCATCGGCGATCTGCGTTTGACTCTGACCGCGCCGTCCGGCACTGCCGTCGTGTTCCACGATCGAAATGGCGGCAACACGCATAACCTTCAACGCTCATTCGATTTCAGTTCAACTCCCGCCTTCGGCGCCTTGAGGGGACAGTCAAGTCAGGGCAATTGGACCTTGTCAGTCCAGGACCTTGCGGCCGCTGATAATGGTGTGTTGAATCGCTGGGAATTGGAGATCACCGGTCGAAGAAACGCCGTCGTCGAGCTTTCAGAAGCGCCGGGTGTTGCTATTCCTGACAACAACCCTGCCGGAATTGAGCGCACCCTCAACGCCAACGATGCGGGAATGGTAGACGACGTCGAAGTAGCAGTCGATATCACTCATACATTCATTCGCGATCTCCAGGTGACATTGGTATCTCCGCAGGGAACGAATGTGCCGCTTCATCAACGCACGGGCGGCGATGCCGACAACATCATCAAAACCTACACCTCGGCTAATACACCACAACTGCAAACGCTTCGTGGTCAGCCGATTCAGGGTGCGTGGCGGTTAAGGGTTGCCGATCTCGAAGCTGCGGACCTCGGTAAGCTCAATAATTGGTCACTAAAGATTCAGCGCAGACCGTAACGATTGGCGAATCCACCCTTTTTCTGATGGAAATGAAGGCGACATCATTGTGGAAACGATGCCGGGGCTGAAGTGATCCATCTCAACGGTGGTAACGGCGATATCATCCTCAGCAACGCCGACGCTGCGGAAAATTTTGACCTTGCCGAATCAACCAATGCCATACCCGCCATGCTGATGGTTCTGAATCATGAAGGCAAACTCGAAGTCGCCTCGTCACCGTACGACCAGAAAGTTGTCGGCGTGGTCGCCGGCGCCGGCAATTACCGCCCCGGTATCGTGCTGGATCACAAGCGAAGCTCCACGGCGGTCCTTGGAAAGGTCAGTTGTATGGCCGACGCGTCGTATGGGCCAATCGAAGTTGGCGATTTGCTGACAACCTCTGCAACTGCGGGACACGCAATGAGAGTTGACGATCCTATGCTCGCTTTCGGATCAGTGATCGGCAAGGCGCTGAGCCCGCTCGAAGAAGGTGTCGGACTGGTGGATGTGCTGATAACGTTACAGTAGCAGGTGAACGTCAATGGCGTCAGTGAAAGACATCATGAATTGCATCGGCGTTGACACCAGCGAGCCGGTATCGATGCTCTTCCACTTGTTTGGATTTTTCCGCGGCCGTGTTCCCGTGGATCCTTGTTCCTCCGATCCGGGCGAGGTTTCGCTGTTGAGTCATTTGAATTCGCTTCAGGGGAAACACATCCACCTCAACATCATCCGCGTGGGAATCGCTCCAGGTCGAGGGTGTCGCGCACAACGATTCCTCCCATTGGACGCGATACACCTGGCGAATGGAATAAAGTCCACCTTCCAAATGACGGAATTCAATCCCTACCGCAACTGGAAATGGGTCAGAGACATGCCAGCCGGTCCGGCGGGTTCTATGTTAGTCGAGAAGTTGTTCATGAGATGGGCCATGGGAAACGGTTGTGGAGCGTGAGCCAGGTGCGCACGACGCGTGGGAGAAAAGCCTGCGGACGAAAGCGATCGATCATCGCGTACATCGCCAGCCGATCGATCAGGAAATCACAAAGCGCAGCACGGAATCCAGCCTCCCATTCGTTCGGATCGATGATCGTCCGTGTTTGTTCTTCGAGCAGACCGCGGTAACGCTGAACCCATGTAAGCGCATCATCAGCCGCCGTCTCAGGCGCGAGCGCGAAACAGAGAAACTCTGCGAGATCGCGTTGCGGCGCGCCAATAGTCGCAAGCTCCCAATCGTAAGCGCAAAGGCGCAGCCCTACGCCATGTCCGCCACGGAGCATAATATTTCGAGGATTGAAGTCGTTGTGAATTAAGGTCCGGAGACCGTTGCCGAGCGGCCGCCACCAGTGTTCGATTTCGTGCAGCAGCGACTCGTGTGCCTTCACCAGCGCGGGTCCACCCCACCTCGTAAAAGCGCGGCGCGCGTTTGCGGCCAGAGCCGACCAGAGCGGAAGCATCTCAGCCATGCGCGTCGCGCTTCGCCGCGGCGCAAGCCAGCTCTGCAAAACCAGCTCATCCCAGCGATCGCGCCATACGGTATGAAGAGCGGCAAGACCGCAAAGAGCGGCGTCGATCTCGCTTGTGGTCCACACGCGATGCGACGCGTTAGCAACCTGCGCATTGCTCACGTACTCGAGCGCCACCACCCACTCGCCTTGATCGTCATCGCGCAACACAGCAAGCGGCGCCGGGACGTGAAGGCGCAAACGATCATCTTCGATCTCGTAGATCGCGAGTTCCCTGAGGTGTCCTCTTGTCAACCCGAGATGATCGCGCCACGCCGTGAACGCATGACCCAGTTCGCGCCCGCATAGTCGCGCGACCTGTTCGCCCACTGCTATCGCAGCCTTATCCGGAGGCTTAGACTTCAACACCAGATCCATTACCGACGTGCGTCCGTCCCCCGAAGTGATTGTCAACTGAGCCCGGCGAAGCCCTGTTCTAGATCCGTAACTCCAGGAAGTGAGTTCCGCAACGATGCTGTCGTTGCCATTCATGGGAAAGAGTTCGAGATTCGTGATGTGCAACGCCGGATCGGAGTTGCGACGCCGTAACGAACTCTCGAGAGCCGTGACGAGAGGGCTCGTTTTGCGACGTACGTTCGTAGCGCGCTTCACCGGTGAGATCAGACCGCGTTCCGTATACGAGTTGAAATACCGTTCCAGTAGCTGGGCATCGAGGGCCGGACAGCGTGTTCCCGCTTCTGCAAGCACAGCGCGAGAAAAATCAGATCGCACTCGGCGGCGACGACTTTCTTCGTACAGCTCGGGAACGGCAAGGCCGCCTTCCTCAGCAACAGTTCGCAGGAAGAACGCGCGCAAAGGATAGAGCGGGTGTGATGCAGTTGCTGTCTCGCGCAGGCGCACCATCCAGTCGCGATATGGAATTAGCTCGAGTGGATAACCACGGACACACATCCACAGCACGCACTCGCGCCAATACCGCAACCGGGCATTAACTAAATGGTAGACACCGCCCGGCACTCCGTTTCGCGCCAGTTGGACCATGACGTCAGCAACGTGATCTACGGGTACGCAGTCCATCGCCCAGTCAAGATCCGGCGCCGCGCCCATCTCGATGCAGCCGCGAAGAAAACGGGAAAGTAAATCGTCGGCATTTGAGATTCCTAATGTGGAATCGCCGGAGACGAGCGTCGGGCGGGCAACGGTAACGGGGCTGCCGCGTTCAGCAGCCTGTCGCACCAGAGACTCTGCGACACATTTGCTCTGCGCGTATCCCAGGCGCAGGCCGCTCAGGTTGATGAGTGGATCATCACTTTCCAGCGCGTCCGCCGTAGCACCGGTCGAATAGCAAACCGCCAGACTCGAAAGAAAGTGAAAAGATTTTGGAAATCCGGTGCAGGCGAGACGAAGCAGTTCGCGCGTGCCAATGACATTCACATCGCGAAGGCCCTCGTACGGGCGCACCCAATCAACTGCCGCAGCGGCGTGATAGATCGCGCCAATGGAACTGGCGGTCTGGCTAAAGTCTCGGCTAGACATTCCCAACAGTGGTTGCGTGATGTCGCCGTAGACACAGCGAATGCGCGAGGCAAAACGCTCGTCCCAAAGTCCGTATTGCTCTAGATTTCGGCGGACCCGAACGTTTGCTTCCGTGCCGTTGGGTCGGACCAGGCAGTAGACTGCCGCCGGCGTGTCGCGCAGGAGCGAGCGCAGCAGATAAGCGCCGACGAAACCGGTGCTGCCCGTCAACAGCACGTCATCAGGGAGCGGATCTTGAGAACGGGGCGGCGCGATGTCCGCCGGCAAAACCGCGTCAGCCAACATTCCGTCAATACTCGTCGCTTCGTTCACCACGATCGGCGCTCCAGCAAATCGCGATTCGATGAAGCGCCAGAGCGATTCAAGAGTAGGGCATTCGAAAAGCACCGCGGGGGGCAGCTCGTCGCTGATCTCATCTTCGATTAGTGCGGTGAGTTCCGCTGCCGCCAGTGAATCCAGGCCCATGGCTGAGAACGGCAACGCGGGATGGATGTCGGCTACTGGTATGCGCAGTACATCGGCCGCGAGTTGCGCCAATCTCATGCGCAACGCCTCGCCCGTGGTGAAGTGCATGGCGGATGTCGTCATATCGCGGCCCCCTGAAGCATGGCGGCAGAATCTGTGTTGGGTTTGATCCACCGCAGAACCTCGGCCCATTGGCCGCCTGATAGAGCTTCGGCACAGGCGCGATGACGAATCTTTCCGCTGGATGTCTTCGGAAGCGCCCCGGGCTTTAGCAAAGCGATCGTATGGAGTTGTACACCGTGAATTTCGGCGACGGCCTGGCAAATCCTGCCGATGAGGAATTCATGAGAATTCGTCGGGGTAATATCGAGACGCCGCGGGTCGAGTTCAGCGGCAACGACGATCTGCTCGTCGTGTGATTCAAGTGCGAATACGGCGACACAGCCTGGACGAATAGCAGGGTGCTGGCGCTCGACCGTTAACTCGAGATCCTGCGGATAGTGTTTGAACCCGCGGACGATCAAAAGGTCTTTCAATCGTCCCGCAACAAACAGTTCGCCGTCGATGAGTACGCCCAGGTCGCCCGTGCGCAGATACGGTCCGCTGCCATCGTCGTCGAGCGTCGCGCCAAACGTTTGCGACGTTTCTTCCTCACGTTGCCAGTAGCCTTTTGTAACACTCGGCGAAGAGATCCAGATCTCACCGATTTCGCGCGGCGCGCAGCGACGGCAAGTGTCGGGATTTACGATCAGAACGCGCGTGCCAAACGCAGGCGGCCCACTCGACACCAGTGAGACCTGTCGTGATGGTCCATTCGTTGAGGACTCGTCAATCTGCCCACGGCTAAGAGCGGAAGCATCGACGTTGAGAAAGACCGGCTGGTGACTCCTGCGTCGACTCGTGACCACGAGCGTCGATTCGGCAAGGCCGTACACCGGATAGAACGACTTCCAGCGGAAGCCGCAATCACGGAAGGTCCGATAGAACGTCGTCAAGGTTTCGCTGCGAATAGGTTCGGCCCCGTTGTACGCGACGCGCCAACTCGAAAGGTCGAGAGCAGCGCGTTGTTCGTCGTTGACTTTTCGAGCACAGAGGTCATACGCGAAGTTAGGACCACCGCTGTTCGTAGCACGATACTTACTGATCGCGCGCAGCCAGCGAACGGGACGCTGAAGGAAGGTGGCCGGCGACATCAGACAGGCTGGATGCCCTGCATACGCGGGCTCGAGAACTCCTTCGATCAGCCCCATATCGTGGATCACCGGAAGCCAGGACACAGAAACACTGTCGGCGTCATTCTCTTCCACGTAATTGATGGCGGCGAGGTTGTGGAGGAGGTTACCGTGCGTCACCATCACGCCACGAGGTGCGGCAGTTGAACCCGAAGTGTACTGAAGGAACGCCAGAGTTGACGGGCCAACATCGGGTTCTTTCCAGGAGTTGGCTGCATCATCATCGAGCGTATCGGTGGCGACCCATGGAAGCGCAGCGAGCGGCGGCGTCTGCGCAACCCAGGTAGAGAGGGCAGCAACTTCGTCTGTGCAAAGAACAAAGCTGGGCCCTGCATTGCCGAGGATTGCTGTCAGGCGTGGAAGCGAACGAGCGAGTTGCAAGCGATGAGGTGGATAGCAAGGTACGGCGATCACTCCTGCATATATCGCACCGAAGAACGCCGTTACGAAATCGAGTCCGGGTGGATAAAGCAGGATAGCGCGATCTCCCGGGCTCGCTCCTCGATCCGCGAGGGCAACGGCGATGGCGCGCGCGCGGTGGTCCAACTGCGCATAGGTAAGCGCAGCGGTTTCCGTTTCGCCGTCGGCAAGAAAGGTGTAGGCGCGATCGTTTTCCTGGTCCAGCGCGCGCTGCCGCAACATGTCAACCAGCGAGCGGAAGTCGTGGGTCATAGTGCGGCCCTCATAACTCGTTCGGATTGCAGCGGCTCGATGCCAAGATCTTTAGGAAGCCTGCCGTCTGCACCTATTGCGTCGTGCACGCGAAGGTAAAGACCGCGTACTCGATCACGGTTGGCTTCAAGATCCTCAAGTCGCCACGAAGACGTGTCGATAGCCGGAAGGAAATAGACCTGCACGGTGCCCGGTTGGGCGCGATAACCCCGCCATCCCTGCACTTGTGCAGGGATGTGAACGTACATGGGAACGATAGGCGCCTTGAGGCTGGTGGCGAGAT
Organism: Pyrinomonadaceae bacterium; assembly: GCA_025922875.1. Taxonomy (GTDB): domain Bacteria; phylum Acidobacteriota; class Blastocatellia; order Pyrinomonadales; family Pyrinomonadaceae; genus PSRF01. The sequence continues at coordinate 8,337 of JAICGZ010000076.1, read as the reverse complement.
GAAACGAGCCTTTATTAAAGGAGCCGATTTTGCCAGTCGTGACGCACTTGCCTTCCGGGCTGAGATAGACCGAGTCGCCAGTGCGCCGCAGGATGCGATCAGCGCGGCGGAAGATTTGGCGCCGCTGCTCCTGGAATTCCTGAGGCACGGTCCAAAACATACGAGTGACGTATCCGACGATCAAAACGGGAGGGAATTTGCGCAGGGAACCGGAGAGAAAAAACCGTGCGCGCGGTAATCCGAGCGAGATCAACAGGAATACATCGAGCGTCGAGGTGTGATTCGAAATGTAGATCGTCTGGCGGTCCGGGAGCGGCTCGGAATAGTGCGTAGCGTAGTTAATGCCCCAGATCCGAAGAATGGTGCGGCCCATCCAACGGGCGATCAGTTCGGAATAGAAACGGCGCGCCAGGAAGAGCGTGGGAGTCGCGACGACCAGCATGAGAAACGAACTGGCCAGAAGAAATCCCCCTGAGCGTAAAATGCGCCTACGCGTGGTCATACTTAAACCTCCTCACTACCCTCCCGCTTGCAGATGATGGTCTGCATCGCAAAGTTGAGGTGCTTTTCGAAAGCGAGGATCGGGGCAAATAGAATCTGCCCGACAAAATAGGGATAGATGGCTTTCGAGAGATTGAGACCCCTACCCTTTAGCAGCTTGAAAGCTGCTCCCGCGAAGAAGTAAAAAAATGCTGGAAAAGCGCCGTATGGTAAATAGTCGACAACTTTCAGCCCGGCCCTCCGGACCATGCGCAAAAGCATCTCGCGGTCGTAAAGCACTGTATGCTGCGGCGCCTGTAGACCGGGCCAACGGTTGCCGTAAAGCCGGAAGGTAAGCGAGTCGAGACGCGGAACCTCAATCAGGAGACAGCCAGACGGCTTCAGCAGGTCGCGCGCTGTTTGAAGTGTGCGTAGTGGATCGTAATCATGTTCGAGGAAATGCCACATCGTAATCGCGTCGAAGCGTTCGCTCTCAAGCGGCTGTTCGTAAAACAACCCGCAGTGAAACTCGACACCTTCGAGCGATTGACAGCCGCGTAGATCTTTAAAGTCGACACCAACAACACGAGCGCCATGGCGCTTCCGAACTTTCTGCAAAAAGGTTCCGACGGCGCACCCCACGTCGAGAACTTCGCTCTGCGCGTTGAGCTTGACGTAACTGCGCACGAGTTTTTCCTTCTGCCGATCGTGTCGATCCATCACCAGGTTGAAAAAAACTGTGAGCGGACCCCAGTTTGTTTTTTGCCGGTGGGCGATGTACTCCTGATCGTAGAAAGCCTTGATGTGCTCGATGCCGAGCCGCGGGTTCTGATACCGAAGCCCGCAGCGTGTGCATGTAATAAAGGTGAATGTACCGGCCCGCCCGGTGAGATCATCCTGAGCCGTAAGAAAGGATTCCGATTCCGTGGCCTGGCAGTAGTAACACGAGACTTTTTCAAAGTGGCTTGGGGGCGGCCCAACCTGAAGCGAATCTGAGCTTCTCCTCTGTGCAATCTCTGTATCCTCTGTGTCCTCTGTCTCTCTGTGATTGTAGGAAATGCGCGATACAACAACCACAGAGACACAGAGGACACCGAGGTTGCACAGAGAAATCCAGACTAGACTATCCATCAGCAGCGGGATGCAGACAAGGAGACCCGCCTCCGCGGCGAGGATAGAAGTGCCCCCGCGCGACTCGCGAACCGCGTGGTCATGAAGCTGCTCGTAAATGCACAAGCCAAGATAGATCGTGCCGAACGAAGCGAGTGCGGTGTGCAGTGTCAGGCCATCCCAGTTCGCGCAAGTCAAAAGAGAAATAACGGGATACTTAATGAGTACGACATGCGCGCTTGCGAGTGGACCAGCGCGAAGGCGCTCGCGCAGGCGATACCAAAGCACGAGGAAGATCGAAATCGCTGCAAAGACGGCGAGGCGGGCGCCGGCGCGTGGTTGGCGAAGAATGATCACGATGTCGCCGCCGGCGATCATCAAAGCAAGTACAACGATCGGAGTCACGCTCGATGCACGGACCAACACTCTGTTCGGGTGGCGCAGGCGATCGCTACGAAGATCGGCGAGGTCATCCGCAATGCGGAAAACCAAAACTAACGTGTAGGCAAGGATGCAGCCGGTGACGGCGTCGCGAACTGTGGGGAGCGACCCTGCCGCTGCGATTCCGGCCGCAGCAATCACGATTGCGAAGGGAACGAATACGCTGAGCGGATAACGCTCACGCCCGTAAGCGTGAATCAGTTTAATTGAGAACATGAACTTCCCCCTGATCGCCGTCAACTTCGATCTGTCCCGCGTCGGACAGTTCCCGCGCAGCATTCTGAACACCGACGACACATGGAATTCCGAATTCGCGCGCCACAATTGCTCCGTGTGAGAGCATTCCCCCTCGTTCGATCACAAGGCCCTTGATGAGGAAAAAGACTGACGCCCAGCCTGGATCTGTTTGACGTGTGATCAGGATATCGTCTGTTCCAAGACGGCCCGCCTCACTCGCATCACGGAGTACGACTGCTCGACCGACTACGCACCCGCCGCATGCACCGACACCGCGCAGCGTGCGCGAACCGCTAAAGGCAGGCTCGTCCTGCGATACCGGTAAGTCGACGGAGAGAGGTAGATACTCTCCTTCGGGAAGAGTGAAGTTATTCGGCGGTTGCGTTGCGCTGAGCTGCTCGTGCGCGCGCTTGCGCATCGCGGTCAGCTCCTGCACGTCGTGCGGAAACATGGCCCTACCCGCGGCAAGTTCGTCAACTTCAGAAACAGTCAGCCAGAAGGTGTCATCGCGTTCCGCTAAGTGCCCGCGCGCGGTCAGTTGATCGCCGAGGGCAAGCGCAAGGCGGCGACAGCGGCTGTACAGAAGAGCTTGTTTGAGTCGAGCCCGCTCGCGGTAAGCGATCGCAGCTTGTGTGCAGCGAAGGACGATGCGCAAGGCGGCGGCGCGGAGCGATCGTGCGGGTGGGCGGCCTCGCAACTGTCGCAGCAAGTTGCGTGTTTCCTGCTCGCGTTCAGCAAGATGCCGGCTGAGCGCCGCAGCAGGCGATTCGCGATCGCGATCCGCATACGCGCGAATGGTTTCAACGAGCAGTGCGGGTTGTTCCTGAAAGCTCGGAACCGTAAGCATGAGTTCCGCGGAACAGCGAAAGCCCCAACGTTGCAAATACTGATCGAACCCCGCACGGAAACCAGCGAACTGTGGGTTGAGGGCGATCTGGTTAACGACAGTTTCCGCATCTCCTTTAAATAGAGTGTGAAGAGCTGCGTCATTGCGAACAGCCCGCGAAAGCTCCCAAAGCTGCTGCACGGGCTCACCACTGACGAGCTGCGGAATGGCTTTGAGAAGGGTATTGTGCAGCGCCTTCGGAGCTTTTCCGCCGTTGGATTGTTCGACCAGGCGGCGCAGCATCGAGTAACAGACCATGGACGCGGCGTCGGCGAGGCTCGCGTTGAGCCAACGATGGCAGCGAATGTCCATCAGATCGTTGAGCAGTAGCCGAAGTTCGCTAAGCGTCAGGGTAGCCAGGCGGTGCGGTTCGGTGCGTTCGGCGAAATCGTCAACGGTCCGTTCGAACGAAGCCACGCGTCGCCCGAGGAAGAGGTAGAGCCACCCTACCTTCGCGGCCATCACAGCGAGCTCGACAAGTTCGCGCAGCCGGCTCGTGCTGGGCCGCGGCGTCGATCCGAACGAGCCACCCGCTCCGGTGAAGTTGTTGAAGGCGGCAACGAGGGCGTCACCGAACGGTGCGTTCCGGAGCACCGTGTGGATGTTCGTCAGGTTGTAATACATCCTCGCTCCGTGCACGCCGATGATGTGACGGAGCGCGTCGTCCATTGCAGCGATTCGCTGTTTCGACAATCCGCAGGCGCGGACGAGGTTTAGAAAGTAGTGAGCGTAACCAGCGCTCGCGATCGAGTAGAGGAATGGCGAGATGGGCGCCGGGAAGTTTTCGTTGACGTTGGCGTCAGACCAGCGGACCGGTGGTCCAACAGGCTTTGCTGTGCTCGCTGCCGGGATTGCGGTGATAGGCCGCGACTGCACGACATACAACGAGCCCGAGCGATCTATCGCCCACTCAACATCCTGTGGTCCACCCAGCCCTTCCTCAAGCGTAGCGGCAAGGCGGCCGAGTTCGGTGAGCCGCGCTCGCGAGAGCAAGAGGTTCTCGATGTTTTCAATGGGTCGCTCGCCGCCGGAAAGCACGCATACGCCATCCCCTGTGCGACGTAGCACGAAGCGTCCCGGATTGATCGCCCCGGACACGAGTGCGTCACCCAGTCCTGAAGTGTGCTCGACGAGTATTGTTCCCTCGGCGGTTCGTGTGAAGAGAACGCCGGAGGCGAGAGCGTCGACCTGCGTCTGAATGACGACACCCATGCTCGTCATTTCCAAACCTCGAGCGGCGCGGTATGCGATGGCGCGCTCGGACCAGCATGAAGCCCAGCAGGCCAGCAAGGCGTTCTCCAATCCTGCTAACGTCCGCACGTGAAGAAAGGAATCGAGCTGCCCGGCGAACGAGGCTCGCGCGGAATCCTCGCCGACAGCCGAACTGCGCACGACCACTGGTCCATGATCGAGCAACTCCTCCGCGGCCGGAGCCAATAGATCGCGAAGTAGTGACGAAAGCGAAGTGTTTACAATCAGATCGTGAATGCGCGCGGACAATTGCTGATCATGCAGAGACAGGGCACGAATCCTCACTGCGAGATCGTTCTCTTCGAGATGAGCATCGAAAGCGTTTGTCGTAACGACAAAGCCGTCAGGCACGCGAAGGCCCAGCTTTGAGACCCGATAGAGGTTATGCGCTTTACCACCGACGAGATCGAGAAGCGTTGCGTCCTCGAGCGGAACTATGTAGCCGGTGCTCTGCAGCGCAGGCGTGGCTTGTAGGAAAGAGGTCGTCATGCAGCCCGCCCCTTAACGCCCATCCGGAAGAGCCCCCAACTGAATAACAAGTGGATCGATGGTCCAAGGATCAGCACCCATAGCCATGTGGTCCATGGAGTTTGTACTGCGAGCGTCACTGCGGCGAGCATGCCAACAACCGAGTCAATGTGATCGACCGTGAAGCAGATCGCCCGTGTGACACGAGACGCCGGTGCTTGACCGGGCAAAATACCGAGCTGTCGCTTAACGAATGAATTCGGGATCTCCGCGGCCATAAAACCGAACCCGGCCCAGGCGCCGAGCGCCGCATAACCCATTGGCGTTAACTGCCACAGTGTAGCGGGAGGCGCTCCTTGCGGAAGAGAAATCAGGATCGCGATTACGGCGAATGCCAGCGCCGCGGCCGGGATCATGACAACAAACCCTCGCACCGTCTTGTTCTCACCAAGGATCGGACGCCCGCGAAACATGAGGCCGCCGTCAAGTGGAATAGCGAGCGCCTGCGAGAGGCGATTCTTCATCCACAGGGAGTGCACAAGGCCGGCAAGCACGAACGCCAGCATCAGGAACAGACCGCAATGAAGTGGATTGTACATAGTTACGTTCGCTCAAATGTCGGAGCCTGTCTCGGTCCGGTTGTGAAACATCAACGTCTCGCCCGGCAGTGCGCGTGCACCTCTCACCCACCTCCACCAGTCGATTTCGTTACGCGTGTCGTAACGGATACTACGGAGGCGATAACCGGGCACGAATGGGTACATGTGGTGGAGTTCATGAGCGTCGATGTGCAGCAACATCGCCGAAATCCACGATGGCATGATCAGAGATCGCGTGAACACATCTTGCTCGACAGCAGGAAACGGTGGAACTTGCCTCCCTTGACTCAGGTTCTGAGGAATGTGCGTGTGCTGACTCAGAATCAGCAGATCCTCAACGATAAAGACGAGCAGGGACGCAACGCCTGCGACCCGCAGCAGCGTCCACGGACCGACGATAATTGCGAACGCAACGTAAGCCAGCAGGAACGCGCCGATGCTGATCGTCATCTGCCGGCGGTCTTCCCGCTTAGAGAACAGCGAGCGCAGCCGCGGCAAGTTCCAGAAGTTGTTGATTCGGTATAGCGTTGCGAAGAGCGGGATCCAGTATCTCCAGCAGACGTTCATCAAAACTCGCTCACCGCGTCCGAGCGCACGGGGAACAAGCGCGGCGGTGGTGGGATCCAAATCCTGCCAACCAGTCCACTTGTGGTGACGCCCATGAACGCGCTTCCAGCAGTAGTAGGGGATTAGCGAGAAAAAGGCAGCTACTCTACCAACGAGTGCATGGAGTGCCTTGGAGCGGAAGAGTGTTCCGTGGCCACATTCATGAAGCAGCGCGAACCATTGGACCATGCTGACAGCGAAAACTGCCTGCCCCAACATCCAAACCCACACGTTTGGTTGGAGAGACAGCGCGACACCAGCCATCGTGAGTAGCGCCGCCGAACTCACCAGTACGCAGCCCATCCAGTTGGATGAGCGTAGGTGGCCCATCGCGGCCGCAGAGGGAGCGACGCCGGCCACATCGCCGTTAGGCGTCACGAACTGTGCCTCGTGTGTCATTACCGATCCTTCCATTCCTTCGTTTACGACGCTGGCGGAGTCCTCCACCAAAGCCGCCACTTACACAGCGGCCTCTGCTACTTGCCACATCGATGCATGTGCCTGAGAGGTTGTAAGTCGACAAAATCAACGCGGACGAGGTTTGCGAGAGGGGCTCCGAAGTCTTCGATTTCGGTCCCGAAGGCCACAGTCAGGTTTTAATGTGGGCGCATCCTGGTGCGATGATGGTCCTATGTCAACAAACAGTGCTCAAATAAGGAGCAGCAACGTTGTTGAGGAAAACATTTTCATCACCGGAATAGGTCGGGCAGTATTACACTCCGTTCACTGACACATTTGGAGACCTCTGTGCGAACATTTTCCTCACGCAAAGGCGCAAAGGCGCAACGAAAATTCCTGGAAACGCGGTAGCGCTTTGCGCCTTTGCGCCTTTGCGTGAGAGTTCTTCTCCTAAAAGAGGTACTTTTCGTGCAAAGCCAGTTCAAGCTTTACCTAGTCACCTCAAAACAGCAGCCCAGAGGCTGAACTCTGAACCCTGAACCTGGAATTTTCAAACTGCATCACTACGCCGTCGCGATGGGTTGACTGAATTCGTCTCTGATGGTCAACTGTCATCGTAGTTCTCCCGTCCAGAAAAACTGCAAACTCTTTTAACTAGTCATGAAGCTAGTCGCATTGCTCTTGCGGTCGTCGCTCCGTACCGTCAGCCTCGCGGTGTTGGCTGGCATCGTCGCGGGCGTTAGCAACACCGGCCTCTTGATCATCATTAACTCCGTGCTCAGCAACTCGGATACACCTCGCGACAGGCTAATCTGGGGTTTTGCGTTGCTCTGTCTGCTGATGCTCGTCAGCCGCGCCGCGTCGTGGATCTTCCTGGTCCAACTCGCGCATGGGGTCACATTCAAATTACGCCGTGAACTGTCAGCGAGGATTCTCGCCGCCCCACTTCAGCAGCTTGAGAAACTGGGAGCGCCACGTTTGCTGGCAACACTCACCGACGACGTTTCAGCGATCGCGGGCGCTCTCGCAGCAACGCCGATGCTGGTTGTTCATATCGTGGTGGTGGTCACGTGTCTCGGTTATCTGGGCTGGTTGTCCTTACCTGCATTACTCGGAGTATTCGCTTTTTTGCTGGTGGGAGTGCTTTGTTATCAACTGCCGCTAAGGCGTGCCTTGAGCTATCTCGGCGCAAGCCGGCATGAGCTGGACGCTTTGCTCAAAAACTTCCGATCACTAATCGAGGGTAACAAGGAACTCAAGCTGCACCGCGCTCGTCGCGAAGCTTTCTTTCACGACCAACTCGAAGAAGCGGCGCTCTCTTTTCGCCGCAAGGCCTCGGCGGGCGACGCAATCTATGCGCTCACCGCGAGCTTCGGGCACCTGTTGATTTTCATTCTGATTGGATTACTGATCTTTGTGCTGCCGGTTTTGCAACCAACAGAAACAGCTACTACGATTGGATACAGCCTCGTCATTCTTTACCTGATGCCGCCATTGGAAGTGATCATGAACGCCTTGCCTGCTCTCGGCCGCGCCAACGTCGCCTTGCAGAAGATCGAAGCGATGGGACTCTCATTGGCGGCTGAGAGTGTTGAGCGTTCCACTACTATAAGTTCGCCTAGCCACGATTACCAGAGTTTGAAGTTGGAAGGCGTCACCCAGTCTTACGATAGTGAAGACGGAGATGGATTCCAGCTTGGTCCTGTTGATTTGAGCTTTCGACCCGCTGAACTCGTTTTCCTGGTCGGCGGCAACGGCAGCGGTAAGACAACACTCGCCAAAATTCTTACCGGTTTGTATGCACCCGATCAGGGAGCAGTGTATCTCGACGGTGAGAAGATCACAGACGAGACGCGCGAT
>JAICGZ010000075.1 GCA_025922875.1 Pyrinomonadaceae bacterium | reverse complement strand
GGGGATCTCGGTGGCGTTGTCGATCGCGGTGGCGTTGGCGATCGCGGTGGCGTTGGCGATCGCGGTGGCGTTGGCGATCGCGGTGGCGTTGGCGATCGCGGTGGCGTTGGCGATCGCGGTGGCGTTGGCGATCGAGGCAACGCTGGAAATCGCGGCGGTGGGTTCGGCGATCGCACTGGTCCTGCATCAATCAACAATCGCGCAAGCGGTGATCGTGTAGGCAATCGCAGCGTCTCGGGCGGGTCAGGAGGTCGCGGTGGTTTTGGAGGCGGTTCCGGCGGGTTCAATGGAGCGAGCGCTCGTTCAAGCAGTAGCCGCGGTGCTTCCAGCATGGGAGGTTTCGGCGGCGGCCGTGGTGGTGGAGGTTTTGGTGGTGGTGGCGGCGGTCGCGGTGGTGGAGGTGGTCGTGGCGGCGGTGGCCGAAGGAGGTAACAGATTATGGAACGCAACAAAACGATGAAAACGTCAAAACTATTTCTGGTGGCAAACTTGATGGTTGCTTGTTGCATTCTGTTGGCCCAGGCAACAGCAACGAAAGCGCAGAGTACTGCGAAAGCAAAATCGTTCTCGAGCGCACAAGAGGCAGCGGATGCTCTCATTGATGCGGCCGAGAAGTTTGATGTTGCGGCCCTGACCGAGATTCTTGGTCCAGACAGCTACGACATAATTCATACCGGCGAGCCGGCTCGCGACCGTGAGGTAACGCAAAAGTTCGCCGAACAGGCCCGCCTCAAAACCAACGTCTCATACCAATCGAAAAATCCTCGTCGCGCAATTCTCGAGATCGGGGAGGACAATTGGCCATTTGCTGTGCCAATCGTAAAGGTTGGCTCGACCTGGTCTTTTGACTCGAAGGCTGGTCGTCAGGAACTTCTCTACAGGCGCATCGGTGGTAACGAGCTTGATGCAATTGCAGTTTGCCGCGGGTACGTCGAAGCCCAGCATGAATACGCACTTCAGAAGCGCGGCACTTCGGGCGTCAATCAGTATGCGCAACGCATTATCAGCACTTCCGGACAGCAGGACGGATTGGCGTGGAAAAACAGCGATGGTACGTGGGGTGGTCCAATCGGTGAAAAAGTAGCCGCCGCGATCGCGCGCGGTTACTCGTCGAAGACCGAACCCTATCACGGCTATTTTTTCAAAGTTCTGAAAGGGCAGGGACCTTTGGCTCCGCTCGGTGAGATGGATTTTGTGGTGAAGGACGTGATGATCGGCGGCTTCGCCCTCGTTGCTTTTCCGGCGCAATACCGGGTTACGGGTGTGCAAACTTTCATGGTGAGCCACGACGGTGTGGTCTATCAGAAAGATCTTGGTCCAAAGACACTCGAGCTCGCCGGTGCAATCGATCGATTTAATCCTGACAAAACGTGGACGCCTGTATCCGACCAATAAAATAAACCACGGATTTACACGGATGAAAAAACGATTCGGGCGCCGAAGGTCTTCGGCGCCCCGAATCGTTTTTTCATCCGTGTAAATCCGTGGTTAACGAATCACAATCCCTACACTCAGTCGCAAGTTATCCTGCCGTGTACCTGGAATGACGAAGGGTTGGCCCACTGTTTGAAACGGCGTCGGTACCAGCACTGTGCCCAACTGCTGGTCGCCGCGATCAATGATGTTCCAGTCCACCTGAACGGCCCGAATGTCAATGCGATCGTTTAGCTTGATGTCAATGCCGCCTCCAAACGCCATCGAGAAACTCGTCTCGTTCACATGGAAGTCACTGATGCCTAAGACCGCCGGTAGCTGGGGACTATCCAGGTCGATCTTTTGATTGGCAACTCCGAACAGTGCGTGCCCGAAGGGTTTGAAGCGCGGCCCGTCTTCCGAATTATTCTTGACCTGGATACCGCCAAGGAAATTCTGCACGGTTGAGTCTATAGTGCCGCTGCCCGCCGGTCGCGAGAACTCGTCCTCACGCAGGTGGAGTGAATAGTCGAACTTAGCGCCGATGTATTTATGGAAGTTGTATGTAACGGCCAACTCGAATCCCCGGAGTGTGTTCTTTTCTCCCAGAATGTCGTTGACCGCTGCGTTATCCGTGTCGCCTCCAAGGTTGTCGAAGTTCAGTGCGGAATAGCCTCCAAAAAATTCCCATCTCTTGTACTCCTGCGCCGTAGCAGCGCTGGTGAAGATTAGGAGGAGGCCAAAGACTGTCAGTATTCGTTTCGGCAGTTCCATGTTTCTTTCCCTTTCAATGTTCACTCAGATCGTTTAGGGCGTTATCAAAATGTAGCCATACGCGATTGGGTATGAGCACTGTAAGTTTTGACAGTTACCGGCCTACTGAGTCCTCCCTAGAATTTCACCATCCCGAGCTCTGAACATGAGCGCATCTGAAATAAGGAGAGTTTGAAATGTCTAAAGAAGTTAAGCCGCCTGCCGACTTCGCGGGTCCGAAAACACAACCCGACTCGACGAATCCCCTGGCCGTCTCCGATCAGTTCATCGCGCAGGAGATTCCACCCGGTGTAGATCGCCGCACTTTCCTGATGAGGAGTGCCGTGGTTGGCGCCACAACGGTGATGCTCGGTCGGTCTCTTTCTGCACACGAGAGAACGCTGAGATCCGTCGCACCACCGCCGCGCCTTTCCGACGACTTGAACGTTGTGAAGAAGCAGAAGGGGCCGGTGATGACTACTTTGGACGAGTTCTACAAAGTGGGACCAGGCCCTTCGAGCTCGCACACGATCGGCCCGATGCGCATTACGTATGATTTCTATCAGCGGGCCATCAAATTGCCGGAGGATAAGCTCGCCAAGGCGACGGCACTGAAGGTCCACTTGTTCGGCAGCCTCAGCGCTACCGGCAAAGGTCACGGCACTGAGCGCGCCGCGTTAGCTGGACTGGTAGGAAAAGAGCCGGCGACAGTTGATCCGGCGTTTCTCGACAGCTTACGCGACAAGCCCGATCAAACCTTCCAGGTAAAACTCGGTCCAAAGACCGTCACCGTTAGTCTGGCTGACGTCGTCTACGACGCGACCAAAGGAAACTTTCCACATGCAAACACTATGACCGTCAAGCTCATGGCGGGTAACGACGTGCTGCTCGAGCAGGAGTATTACTCGGTTGGCGGTGGATTCATCGAGTGGAAAGGATATACGCCTCCGAAGAAGAATCCGCCAAAGTATCCTTTCGCAACTATGAAAGAGCTGCGGGCACAGGCAGAGAAAAACAATTTGTCGGTTGCGCAGGTCATGCTTGCCAATGAAATGAGCATCGCCGGCAGAACGCAGGAGGAGGTGTATGCCTTCATCGACAAGATCACGAATGCAATGGTCGCTACCGTCAAGTCAGGCCTGAAGGTTTCGGAAGACGACGTGTTGCCTGGACCAATCAAGCTACATAGCAAAGCCGCAACGGTTTACAAACGCGCCATGGACGACAAGTTCCAGTCAGACCGCGGCATCGGTGTTGTTTCGGCATACGCTTTGGCGGCGTCGGAAGAGAACGGGCGTGGCCACCTGGTCATCACCGCGCCGACAGGCGGTTCGGCCGGAGTGCTCCCCGCGATCGTGTATGCGTTAGGAGAAGGTGGACGGAAGATGCCCCCCGATAAGATTCGTGAGGGCATGTTGGCAGCCGCCGCGATCGGTTACCTCTGTAAGCACCATGCGACGTTGTCTGCCGCGGAGGGTGGTTGCCAGGCCGAGATCGGCGTTGCGTCGGCGATGGCTGCGGCACTGGTTGCAACTGCAAACGACGCACTGCCACGCGTCGTCGAGAACGCGGCTGAATCGGCCCTGGAACATCATCTCGGGATGACTTGCGATCCAGTTGCCGGTTTCGTGCAGGTGCCGTGTATTGAGCGATGTGCATTCGGCGCCGTGAAAGCTTGGACTGCCTATGCAATCGCCAGCAACGAGATCGCAAGCAGGCATCGAGTCGATTTAGACGCGACGATCCTGGCGATGGCCCAGACGGCAAAAGACATGAACAGTAAGTACAAGGAAACAAGCGAAGCCGGGCTCGCAGTGTCCGTGACGCTCTGTTAACCAAGCAGGTTTAGCCGCGGATTCGACGGAAAAAACTGATTTATCGCGGATTTAATCCGGATTTTTATCCGTGTAATCCGTGGTTAAAACACCACAATTAAATGGCAGCTCCGGCAACAATCGAACTCATAGGCAAACCCGATGCGCTGAAGAGCGTCCGTGTGGCGACCGTCGCCTGGCTCCTTACCGCAGTCTATTACTTTTTTCAATACGCACTTCGGTCGGCGCCGGCGGTGATGATGCCGGAATTGTCAGACGCGTTTGATCTGAACGTGCTCGGCGTGGCGGCGATTGTCGGGTTGTTCTACTACGGTTACTCGCCGTTCAGTCTGGTAGCCGGCGCGGCGATGGACCGGCTTGGACCACAACGATTATTGCCTCTCGCCGCGGCCGTCGTTGGAGTTGGAGCACTGCTGTTTGCAACTGGTAATCGCGAAGCGGCCAGCATCGGGCGGTTTATGCAGGGCGCCGGTGGTGTCTTCGCGCTCGTTGGAGCCATCTACATCGCAACCAAAAACTTTCCCGCTTCGAAAGCGGCAACGTTAATCGGTGCGACTCAGATGTTTGGGATGGCAGGTGGTTCGGCCGGTCAATTTGTTGTTGGGCCAATGATCGGGCGCGGACTTGGCTGGAGCACCTTTTGGATCGGCATGGGCGTTATCGGTCTCTTGATCGGCGTCTGCTTATTCTTTCTGATACCGAAAGAAGAACGGAGCGAGCCATCGGGCGGATGGTTCAAGAGTACAGCCGGAGCGTTCGCCGTTGTTTTCAAGAACCCGCAGTCGATCCTGTGCGGTCTCATCGCCGGGTTACTTTTCATTCCCACAACGATCTTCGACATGGTTTGGGGTGTGCGTTTCCTTCAGGACGCACACGGCGTCGACTATGGCACTGCTGTCATGCGTTCAGCCACGGTCCCGTTCGGATGGATCATTGGCTGCCCGTTGCTGGGATTGATTTCCGATCGTATCGGACGGCGCAAACCGGTGATCATCATCGCGGCGATCGTGCTTTTCAATTGCCTCGCGTGGATACTGTTTGGGCCAACCCACATCTTCCCGCCTTACGTCCTCGGACTGATTACGGGAATCGCCTCCGGCGCAGCGATGTTGCCTTACACCGTTATTAAAGAAGCAAACCCGCCGCAGTTTGGCGGCACGGCGACGGGTGTCGTGAATTTTCTGAACTTCACTTTCAGCGCCTTGCTGGGTCCGGTGTTCGGCTGGAGTCTGCAACAGGTGTCTGGTGGAGCGTCGCACCTGGAGTTGCCGCATTTTCAGAGAGCGTTTCAACCGATGCTCGTTGGTGTGCTGATCGCAATTGTCCTCTGTCTTTTTCTGAAAGAGACAGGCGCCGCGGCCAATGAAGATCTGGACATAACTCAACCGGGGTAAAAAATGAGTCAAAAAACAGGCACAGGAAAATATGAAAGATTGTTGGAACACTGCAAGAGTCTCGAAGCAATTCCAACCGTAGTGGCCCACCCTTGTGAAGAGTCTGCTTTGACTGGGGCTGTCGAAGCAGCTCAGGCAGGACTCATCGAGCCGATCCTCGTGGGTCCTGCCGCGAAAATCGAGCAAGTCGCCAGGTTTGCAAACCTCGATCTCGGCAAGCTGGAGATCGTGGATGCTCCGCACAGCGTAGCTTCGGCAAACAAAGCCGTGGAGATCGTTAAAGAAGGGCGAGCGGAAGTGGTGATGAAAGGCAGCCTTCATTCAGACGAGCTGCTGTCGGCGATTGTCGCCCGTGACGGTTTGCGCACGGGGCGTCGCGTCAGTCACGTGTTCGTTATGGATGTTCCGACCTATCACAAGGTGCTGATCATCACTGATGCCGCCATCAATATCGCACCGACTCTCGAAGACAAGGTTGATATCTGCCAGAACGCGATCGATCTCGTCAATTCACTCCGCCAGGACAAAACTGAGAAGCCTAAAGTTGCAATTCTTGCAGCCGTGGAAACAGTCACGACCAAAATGCCGGCGACTATTGATGCCGCGGCACTGTGCAAGATGGCCGAGCGTGGTCAGATCACTGGAGGAATTCTCGATGGTCCATTGGCGTTTGATAATGCGATCAGCAAGCAGGCGGCTGAGACGAAGGGGATCAAATCAAGCGTCGCCGGAGACCCGGATATCCTGCTAGCCCCCGATCTCGAAGCCGGCAACATTCTCGCAAAGCAATTAACTTTTCTCGCTAACGCCGACAGCGCGGGACTGGTCCTGGGCGCGAAGGCGCCGGTCATTCTTACGAGCCGGGCCGACAGCGTGCGATCCAGAATCGCCAGTTGTGCGGTCGCGACTCTGGTGGCCCACGCGCGACGCAGCGGGCTGTAGAAAGGATTCTCTGTGCAATGTCTGTGTCCTCTGTGTCTCTGTGGTTTTTTCCCCGTTAACCATAGAGACACAGAGAACATAGAGGTTGCACAGCGAAGAACTTAATACTTTGAGTAAGACCAAGATCACTGTTGATGGCAACGAGGCGGCGGCATCGGTTGCTTTTCGTTTAAGCGAGGCGATCGCGATCTTTCCTATCACCCCCAGTTCGCCGATGGCTGAACTCTGCGACGAATGGGCCAGCCGCGGCAAGACAAATCTTTGGGGTGTTGCGCCTGAGATTGCCGAGATGCAATCAGAGGGAGGCGCCGCGGGAGCGATTCATGGCGCATTGCAAGCCGGTGCACTCTCGACAACCTTTACGGCGTCTCAGGGCCTGCTCCTGATGATTCCCAACATGTACAAGATCGCTGGAGAGCTGTCGCCCTTCACGATGCACGTCACCGCTCGAACGCTTGCTACACATGCTCTATCAATCTTTGGCGATCACTCGGATGTCATGGCATGCCGTCAAACAGGTTTTGCCCTGCTCTGCTCAAACTCCGTGCAGGAGGTACATGATTTTGCCGCGATTGCTCATGCTGCCAGTCTCGAGTCTCGCATTCCGTTCCTGCATTTTTTTGACGGCTTTCGTACTTCACACGAAGTGGCAAAGATCGATCAACTCAGCGATGACGATCTGCGCAGTTTGATTTCTGAGTCCGCGATTGAGGCGCATCGACAGCGTGCGCTCACTCCCGACAAACCTGTCATTCGCGGCACGGCTCAAAATCCGGATGTGTTCTTCCAGGCACGCGAGGCCGCGAATCCCTTTTATGACGTCTGCGCCGAAATCGTTTTACGAAAAATGGAGTGCTTCGCCGAGCGAACAGGCCGGCGGTATCGTTTGTTTGATTACGCAGGCGATCCTCAAGCCGAGCGCGTGATCGTGATCATGGGGTCAGGAGCGGAAACTGTACATGAAACGGTAGACGAACTCGTGAGCCGCGGCGAGAGAGTGGGCGTGCTCAAAGTCCGGCTGTATCGACCTTTCTCTAAGTCAGCTTTTGTTGCGGCGCTGCCGGAAAGCACACGCAGAATCGCGGTGCTCGATCGCACCAAAGAACCGGGAGCGCCCGGCGATCCACTTTATCTCGACGTGGTGACAGCGCTGAGTGAGGCGATGGAAGAGTGGGGCCTTCACATCAACGTCAATCCGCAGGTGATCGCCGGTCGCTACGGCTTATCGTCGAAAGAATTTACTCCGGCGATGGTCAAGTCAGTTTTTGACGAACTGAAGAAGGAGAAGCCCGGCCGTCACTTTACCATCGGAATCATTGATGACGTCACTCACTTGTCACTCGACTGGGATCCATCATTCAGCACGAGGGCTGACGACGTCTCGACGTCCTTGTTCTATGGTCTGGGAGCGGATGGAACCGTCGGCGCCAATAAGAACTCGATCAAAATCATCGGTCAGGAAACCGAAAAGTTTGTGCAAGGGTATTTTGTCTACGACTCGAAAAAGTCGGGAGCGATTACCGTTTCTCACCTGCGCTCGAGTTCGCGCCCGATACGTTCTGCCTACCTCATCGATCGGGCCGGTTTCGTAGCCTGCCATCAATTCGAGTTCATCGACAAGATCGATGTACTCGAGTACGCCGCGCCAGGCGCGGTCTTTCTGTTGAACGCGCCCGGCGACAGCAGTCAGGTTTGGGATCGACTGCCACGGGAGATGCAACAGCAGATCATCGAGAAACAGATTCGGTTCTTCACCATCGATGCCTATGCACTCGCAAAGCAAACCGGAATGGGCGGGCGCATTAACACGATCATGCAGACGTGCTTCTTTGGCATTAGCGGCATCCTCCCGCGTGACGAAGCGATCTCACACATCAAAAAATCAATCGAAAAAACCTATGGTAAGCGTGGGCCGGAGGTGGTGCGACGAAACTGCGAGGTAGTTGATCAGGCTCTGGCCCATCTGCACGAGGTTCAGGCGCCCGCTGCGGTTAGCGCCACACGGACGCGTCCACCGATCGTTTCTGAACGAGCGCCCGACTTTGTTCAAAAGATCACGGCAGTCATGTTGGCCGGCAAGGGCGACCTGCTTCCCGTGAGCGCATTTACGGTTGATGGCACGTGGCCGGTCGCAACCGCCAAATGGGAAAAGCGCAACCTGGCGCTCGAAATTCCTGTCTGGGATTCGAAGGTCTGCATTCAGTGTAACCAGTGTGCGCTGGTCTGTCCGCACGCAGCGATCCGGGCCAAGGTGTACGACGAATCGTCACTCGCGTCGCCGCCGGCGACCTTCAAGTCAACCGCTTACCGGGCGCCTGAGTACAAGGGAAAACTGTTTACGATCCAGGTAGCACCGGAAGACTGTACCGGATGCAACCTGTGTGTGAACGTCTGCCCGGCTAAAGACAGAACGAATCCAAAACACAAAGCGATCAACATGGAGCCCCAGGCTCCACTACGTGATGACGAGCGTGCAAATTACGATTTCTTCCTAAACTTGCCCGAGCTGGATCGCGCCGACGTAGTCCGCCTGGACCACAAAGGCTCACAGTTTCTGGAGCCATTGTTTGAATACTCGGGCGCGTGTGCCGGCTGCGGCGAGACTCCGTATCTGAAACTGCTGACTCAACTATTCGGCGACCGGCTCCTGATCGCAAACGCCACCGGCTGTTCATCGATTTACGGTGGGAATCTTCCTACCACTCCTTACACGACGAACCGCGAAGGCAGAGGTCCTGCGTGGTCCAACTCATTGTTCGAAGACAACGCCGAGTTCGGATTTGGTTTTCGCATGGCGCTCGACGCCCATCAGAACGCTGCACGCGCCCTCGTCGAGCGGCTTGCTCCCGAGATCGGTGACAACCTGGCTACGGAACTTTTGAATGCAAACCAGGACAACGAAGCAGGGATCATCGCGCAACGCGAACGCGTGAAGGCGCTGCGTGAGAAGCTCTCTGCTTTGCAGTCTGCCGAGGCGCGCCGCCTGGACCAGTTGGCGGACTATCTTGTGAAGAAGAGCGTTTGGCTGGTGGGAGGCGATGGTTGGGCCTATGACATTGGTTACGGCGGGTTGGACCACGTCATGGCCAGTAGACGTAATGTGAACATTCTGGTGCTCGACACCGAAGTCTATTCAAATACGGGCGGCCAGCAATCCAAGGCTACGCCGCTTGGCGCCGCCGCAAAATTCGCCGCCGGCGGAAAAACGGTTGGCAAGAAAGATCTCGGCTTACTCGCCAATATGTACGGGCATGTTTATGTTGCCCGCGTGGCCTTCGGAGCCAAAATGCTCCAGACCGCGCAGGCCTTTATCGAAGCAGAGTCGTACGACGGTCCCTCATTGATCATCGCCTACAGCCACTGCATCGCCCACGGCTACGACATGGCCCAGGGGGCGGCGCAACAAAAGCTCGCGGTTGAGTCGGGTGTCTGGCCGCTTTATCGATTCGATCCCCGCCGGTTAGTAAAAGGCGAGCCGCCGCTCAACCTCGACTATGGACCACCGAAACCTAAAGTCGCGGATTACATGCGCAACGAATCGCGCTTTCGGATGATTGAACGCGCTGACCCCGCACGTTTCAAACAGTTCCTCGAAGAGGCGGAGGCCGCCGCCGAGAGGCGTTATTCAGGTTATCAGCAACTAGCCTCAATCAAGTTGCCCTACAAGAAGGAAGAACCGCCGACGTCCGGCAATGGAGAC
Source organism: Pyrinomonadaceae bacterium (assembly GCA_025922875.1). Lineage (GTDB taxonomy): Bacteria > Acidobacteriota > Blastocatellia > Pyrinomonadales > Pyrinomonadaceae > PSRF01. The sequence goes on along the minus strand of JAICGZ010000075.1, from coordinate 12,242 downwards.
GGTGGGAGTGCTTAGTTGAGAGTTTTTCTCTGTGCAACCTCTGTGTTCTCTGTGTCTCTGTGGTTACAGATTTCGCCAGGGGGAGCACCACAGAGACACAAGAGATTGCACAGAGAAGAGGGAAACGAAATGAATCTCGAGACCCAATATTTAGGAAGTCCGTTGCCTCATCCACTGATTGTTGGTTCGAGTTCGCTGACCAACGATCTTGACATGGTCAGACAGCTCGAGGATGAAGGCGCGGCTGCCCTGGTCCTGCGTGCACTGCACGAAGAGGAAATTACGGGCGAACAGATGGACGAATTCTTTCAACTCGAAAATCACGGAGAATCCTCTGCTGAAGCCGGGAGTTATTTGCCCGAGTCGGAGTTGGCGCTGGGTCCGGATGAGTATCTCGAGCATTTACGGCGTGTGAAACAAGCAGTCAACGTCCCGGTGATCGCTTCACTTTGTGGCACGAGCACGTGTGGTTGGGTTTCTTACGCGCGTCTGCTCGAACAAGCGGGAGCGGATGCGGTGGAATTGGATCTCTACCATTCTGCGAGTGATGTTCTGACGAGCGCTGCGGAGGTGGAAGCTCAAATGCTCGAGGTTGTGCGAGAAGTAAAGCACGGGATCAAAATTCCAGTCGCGGCCAAACTCTCGCCACTGTTCACTGCGTTCGCCAACTTCGCCAGCCGGCTCGATGCGGTAGGGGTTGACGGTTTGGTGCTCTTTACTCGCTTTCACAAGGTAGATATCGACGTTGTTGAGCTTGAGGTCCTGCGCTCACTGCAATTATCTGACTCGTCCGAGTTGCAGTTACGACTCAGGGCTGCGGCGGCGCTGGCCGGCAGAGTCAACGCGTCACTCGCAATCGGCGGCGGTGTTCACACAGCACTCGATGTGATCAAGGCCACGATGGCCGGCGCTAGTGTCACGCAGTTAGTCTCGGCGATTTTGAAAAACGGTCCGCGTTACTTGCGGACACTGCGGAGTGAATTAGCAGAGTGGATGGCGACGTACGAGTGGAGTTCTCTTGGGGAAATGCGGGGCAACATGAGTTTTCAGCGTATCCCGAATCCGGCCGCGTATGAGCGAGCGACGTATCGGATGTTTCATTAAAGCCACAAAACTTTGCATAAAGATATCCTGAATAGGAGACGTATTCATTGAACAACTACGCACTTGTACTTAACGCGGGCTCATCGAGTCTGAAGTTTTGTCTCTTCGAGCGACCGGCGGGCGAGGGTTGGCGTCTGGCGGCGCGCGGGCAGATCGAAGGTATCGGCACGTCGCCCCGGCTCTCAGTCAAGGATGCCGGCGGTGAATGCCTGGCGAATCAGGACGTTTCGGTTCGCGACGGGCATGAGGCTGTTGAGGCTTTAGCTGCATGGCTAAGATCACGATATGGCGGCTCCAGTGTGCTCGGCATCGGTCATCGAGTGGTCCATGGAGGCTCGCGTTTCGTTGGACCAACAATACTGAACGATCAAGTTCTCGCGGAACTGCGCGAGTTGGTTCCACTGGCGCCGCTTCACCAACCGTACAACCTCGCAGCTATTGAAGCAGCCTTCAAACGATTGCCCGGCGTGCCGCAGGTCGCTTGTTTCGACACGAGTTTTCATCGTGGACAACCAGCAGTTGCTGAACTCATTCCGCTTCCTCGCGACCTGCGCTACGCGGGCTTACAGAGATACGGTTTTCATGGCTTGTCTTACGAGTACATCGCTTCAGTCTTGCCGCAAGTGTCACCGCGAATAGCCAGGAGTCGTGTCATCGTCGCTCATCTCGGAAGTGGTGCGAGTTTGTGTGCACTGAAAGACGGCAGGAGTGTTGACAGCACGCTGGGATTCACCGCGCTCGATGGTCTATGCATGGGGACAAGACCGGGCGCGCTGGATCCCGGCGTCGTGCTTCATCTCTTTCAGGGGTTGAAGCTCTCGGTCGCCGAAGTCGAAAACCTGCTCTATAAAAAATCGGGTCTACTCGGAATCTCCGGAATCAGTAACGACATGCGCGATCTTCTCGGCCGAACTGAGCCTGAGGCTCGGCTTGCGGTGGATTACTTCGTCTATCGCGCTGCCAAAGAGATCGGTGCACTCGCTGCTGTGCTCGGCGGAATCGATGGACTCGTGTTCACGGCAGGTATCGGAGAGAACTCACCGGAGATTCGCCAACAGATTTGTCGCGCGTGCGGCTGGCTTGGCCTCGAGCTTGACGAAAGTGCAAACCTTAATCATGGCCCGGAGATCTCTACCTCGCGCAGCAAGGTTTCGGCGTGGGTAATTCCAACAAACGAAGAGCTGATGATCGCTCGCCACACTGGTTTGTTGCTTGGGCTGGCTAAGGCTGCTTGATCTTCTCTGTGCAATCTCTGTGTTCTCTGTGTCTCTGTGGTTGTTTTGGCTGTCAATTAACCACAGAGACACAGAGAACACAGAGATTGCACAGAGACCTCAAAAGTGAAGGAGTTCTATATGGCTACAACTGCTCGGCAGATCGTTACTGAAAAAGTTTCGCAATGGGAAGGATTCAATGTCGGTCTTTGGCAGAGCGGGGTCAACGTCCGTGACTTCATACAACAGAATTACGAGCCATACTACGGTGACGAGAACTTCCTTGCGCCGGCAACAGAGCGCACGAAAAAGATCTGGGCCCAGTTGAACGAACTCTTTTTGGAAGAGCGAAAGAAAGGCGTGCTCGACGTTTCGCAGGTCCCAAGCAGCATAACCGCTCACGGTCCAGGTTATATCGATCGCGAGAACGAGGTGATCTTTGGTCTCCAAACCGAAGCTCCTCTGAAGCGCGCCATCATGCCGAACGGCGGCTTCCGCATGGTCCTCAGCGCGTTGAAGACATACGGATACGAGCCAGACCCGCACATCGTCGAAACTTTCACTAAATATCGAAAGACACATAATGACGCTGTTTTCGACGCTTACACCGCGGACATCAGGCGCTGTAGAGGTTCTCATATTCTGACTGGGCTGCCTGACGCGTACGGGCGTGGACGAATCATCGGTGATTACCGCCGCGTCGCACTGTACGGAGTAGCAAGGCTGATCGAACACAAAGAACAGGAAAAGCTCGCGCTCGACTCGTTGATGTCAACCGATGAAGTAATTCGCGATCGCGAAGAGCTTAGCGAACAGATCAGAGCACTCAAGGAACTACAGGAGATGGCGGCAAGCTACGGTTTTGACATCTCCGTGCCGGCGCGAACGGCGCGCGAGGCGGTGCAGTGGCTTTACTTCGGATATCTCGCAGCGGTGAAGGAAGGGAACGGCGCGGCCATGTCGCTCGGACGCACTTCAACCTTTCTCGACATTTACTTCGAACGCGACTTGAAATCCGGAGCGCTGACGGAACAACAGGCACAGGAGATCGTCGACGACTTCGTCATCAAACTTCGCATCGTCCGTTTTCTCCGTACACCCGAATACGACGACCTCTTCGCAGGCGATCCGACGTGGGTCACTGAATCAATCGCCGGCATGGGCGACGACGGCCGGCCACTGGTTACCAAGACCAGCTTTAGATACCTGCACACGCTCTACAATCTTGGACCAGCCCCGGAGCCCAATCTCACCGTCTGGTATTCCCCCCGGTTGCCTGATGGCTTTCGCTCCTTCGCTGCGAAAGTCGCTATCGACACGAGCGCGATTCAATTTGAGAGTGACGAAATCATGCGGCAGGCATGGGGAGACGATGGAGCGATTGCCTGTTGCGTCTCGCCGATGCTGGTAGGAAAGCAGATGCAGTTCTTCGGAGCGCGAGCCAACCTGGCGAAGTGCCTGTTGTATGCAATCAATGGCGGCAGGGATGAGATCACCGGCAGGCAGATTGGACCACCGATTGGAGCAGTGCAAGGTGAATATCTCGACTTCGACGACGTGATCGCCAGGTTTGAAAAGATGATGGACTGGCTGGCTAATGTTTACGTCAACGCGATGAATGTTATCCATTACATGCACGACAAGTATGCATACGAGCGACTCGAAATGGCGCTCCACGACTATGCGCCGCTGAGAACGATGGCATTTGGCATGGCCGGCTTATCTGTGGTCGCCGACAGCCTGTCGGCGATCCGCTATGCAAACGTTCGAGTGGTGCGCGACGAAACCGGTCTGGTAACTGAATATCAAACCGAAGGAGAGTTTCCGCAGTTTGGCAACAACGACAATCGTGTGGACCAACTGGCATCGTGGCTTGTCAGCACCTTCATGGGCAAGCTCCGGAAGCACCCAACCTATCGGAACGCGCTTCACACTCAATCGATCCTGACGATCACGTCAAACGTTGTGTACGGCAAAAACACGGGCAATACGCCGGACGGCCGGAGGCACGGAGAACCGTTTGCTCCCGGGGCCAATCCGATGCACGGGCGCGACAAATTTGGAATACACGCATCGGCCGCGTCGGTCGCCAAGATTCCTTATCGTGACGCCGCCGATGGAATTTCGCTAACGACCACATTGCTCCCGGAAGGTCTCGGGAGAATCGCAGCAGATCGGATCACAAATCTGAGGTCCATGCTCGACGCGTTTTTTGGAATGACCGGTTATCACATGAATGTGAACGTGCTTAATCGTGAAACATTGATGGATGCTATGGACCATCCTGAAAAATATCCAAGTCTCACTATCCGCGTCTCAGGATATGCGGTGAACTTCGTGCGACTAACTCGCGAGCAACAGTTGGACGTGTTGAATCGGACCTTCCATGGGCGGTGAAACAATGACATGGCAAAAAGTATCAACTGAGGTCGGTCTCGATGCGAAAGATCCTTTTGAGCTTCGCGTCAATCTCAGTGTCGACGTCCCCGAATCGGCAGTGAAGACAGCTCTGAAAACAGGAGACATGGGCTTCCTGCACTCGTTCACAACCGGCTCGACCGTCGATGGACCGGGAGTACGCGTAGTTGCCTGGACCGCGGGTTGCCAATGGCGTTGCCTGTACTGCCACAATCCCGATACCTGGAACATGATGAACGGGCTGCCCGTGACGCTCGAGCGCGCGATCGAAGCGCTGCGCAAATATCGTCACGGTCTGAAGTTGATGTTCGGTGGTTTCACATTGAGTGGTGGTGAACCGCTTATGCAGGACCGTTTCGCTGTCCGGCTTTTTACAGCGGCGAAGTCCATGGGAATTCATACCGCGCTGGATACGAATGGATCTCTCGGCGAACGCTTATCCGATGAGGAGTTGGAGCTGATCGATGTAGTGTTGCTCGATATCAAGACGTGGGATCCGGAACGCCATCGCCACCTCACGGGAAAAGATGTTGGTCCAACGTTGGATTTCGCTCGCCGGCTTGCTGAGCGCAAGCGGACCATCTGGCTGCGTTACGTGTTGGTTCCGGGTTTGACCGACGATGAAAACGATGTCAATCAGATCGCCATGTTCGCGGCGCGCTTGGGGAATGTCGCACGCGTTGACGTGTTGCCGTTTCATCAGATGGGTCGTTACAAATGGAAAAAGCTCGGAATCAATTACGCGCTCGACGACGTTTCGCCTGCGCCACCCTGGCTCGTTGAGCGGGTTTGTGGACAGTTCAGATCCGTCGGGTTAATAGCTCACTAACGTTTACTTCTCTGTGGCTTTGCCTCAAGCTCAATTCTTAGCCTGCGAAGCAGGCGTAAGCATAAAGCCTGGGGTGGAGCGAGCTTGCGAGCGAAACCCCAGGTACGGGGTATTACAACAGAACGACTAGCCCGCAGACCGGGCGACAGCGCAAAGCAGCCGAAATGTTTTCCGCCAAAGGTAAATTCTTTTGGCGTCAACATGACAGTTACTACCATACTTTAATGCAGTGCCTCTTGAGCTGATCCTGTAGCGAGGTTTGGCTGGAAAAAAAACACTGGTAATTGTACAGGCCGCCGCACTCCAAGGAGGTGCGCAGAGAAGACCCTGTAACTTTTGCCAGTTTATTGACCTTGCACAGGCACTACACTTCCTAAAAAGAGGAGTACTGAGTGAAGCAAGAATTTCTGAAGAAGTTATTGGTCTACTTCGCGGTTGTCTGCCTGGTTTCCGTACCGGTCACCAACGCGCAGGAGAAGGTGCGCGTCGAGAAAGATCTTCTCGGTGAAAAGTCCATTCCGGCCGACGCCTACTACGGCGTCCAGACCGCCCGCGCACTGGAAAACTTCAAACTCTCCGGCGTGCTGATCAATCACTATCCCGGTTTTGTCGAGGCTTGGGCCATCGTGAAGCTGGCTGCTGCTCGTGCGAATGCCGAGGTCGGCGCACTAAAGAAAGAACGGTTGGCGGCAATCGAAAAAGCGACCTCCGCCATTCGCGAGGGTAAATATCACGACCAGTTTCTGGTTGATTGGTATCAGGGCGGCGCCGGCACTTCAACCAATATGAATGCGAACGAAGTGCTCGCGAATGTCGGTTTGGAATTGACCGGTCACAAGAAAGGCGAATATCAGTTTCTCGAACCTCACGACGATCTAAACATGTCGCAGTCGACAAACGATTCGTACCCGACCGCGATCAAGGTCGCGTTTCTACTGCGCAACGACAGATTGATTTCAGAGCTCGAAAAGCTCGTCGCATCCTTTCGTCTAAAAGGAGACGCGTTCCTCGAGGTCGTCAAAATGGGACGCACGGAAATGCAGGACGCCGTTCCAATGACGGTGGGCCAGGAATTTCATGCGTTTGCTGCGAGTCTTGAAGACGAAATAAAACTACTGCGCGACGCTGAGAAATACCTGTATACGGTCAACATGGGCGCGACCGCGATTGGGACGGGCATCAATGTGCCGAAAGGGTATCCGGAAAAGTGTGCTTTTCACCTGGCGCGACTAACCGGGAAGCCAATCGTGCCCGCCAAAGACATGTTAGCGGCAACCTGGGATCAACAAGGCTTCGTCGTCTATTCGTCAGCCTTGAAGAGCCTCGCGATCAAATTGTCGAAGATCGCGAGTGACCTCATCCTGCTCACTTCCGGCCCGCGCGCGGGCCTCAGTGAAATCAACCTGCCGGCGTTGCAACCGGGTTCGTCAATCATGCCTGGTAAGGTGAATCCGGTCATTCCGGAAGTTGTGAATATCGTCGCGTTTCGCGTGATGGGAAACGATTACAGCGTGACGCTTGCTGCTCATAGTGGGCAGTTGCAGCTCAATGCTTACGAGCCGCTTGCCGGCCTGGCTATCCTCGAATCGCAAAGTCTTCTCTATAGCACTTCAGGCGCCTTTCGCACCAAATGCATTGACGGGATTACGGTGAACGAGCAAACGCTCAAGCGGTATCTGGAGACGACGGTGGGCATCGTTACCGCACTTAATCCTGTCCTGGGTTACGAAACGGCAACAGAGTTAGCCACCGAAGCATATAAATCCGGCAAAGGCATCCTCGAAATCATTCGTGAGAAAAAGATTTTGAGTGAAGCACAAATCAAAGACCTACTCGATCCCGTAAAACTCACGGGACTGGATAAGAGCAAATACAAACAATGAAATCCAACTATCGAGCTATATCTGCATTCGCGGTAATTCTGGTCCTCGTGTGCTTACAGTCCGCTGCCGCCCAGAAGAAACCAAAAGTCGTCATCCTCGCTACGGGAGGAACGATTGCCGGCGCTGCCGCAACGGGCACACAGGCTGGTTACAAATCCGGGGCGGTAACGATTGACGCCATGATTGCGGCGGTTCCCGGCCTGGCGGATATGGCCAACATCAAGGGCGAGCAGGTCTCGAATGTCGGATCTCAGGACATGTCCTTCGACATCATGCTGAAGCTTGCGAAACGCATCAACGAATTGATGTCGAACCCTGATGTTGACGGTTTTGTTATTACACACGGCACCGACACCATGGAGGAGACTGCTTTCTTTTTGAACCTCGTAGTGAAGGGAGAAAAGCCGGTCGTGATGGTGGGTTCTATGCGTCCTTCTACCGCCGTTAGCGCGGATGGTCCATTGAATCTCTATAACGCCGTAGGAGTAGCGATCGATCCACACGCAAAGGGTCGGGGTGTGCTTGTAGTTATGAACGACTGGATTCATGCGGCCCATTCGCTCACGAAAACAAGTACGACAGCAATTCAAACATTTATGTCGCCGGTGAGAGGCATCGTAGGTGTCGCAGCCTACGGCAAGAACGATTTCTACAATACCCCACAGTGGAAACACACCACTGCAAGTGAATTCGATATTAGCCGCGTCGATAAACTTCCGCGTGTCGATATTGTCTTTGCATGTGCCGACATGCCGCGTGATTTGATCGATGCTTCCGTGACAAACGGGGCCAAAGGAATCGTCGTGGCCGGAGTTGGCAATGGCAACATGAACAAAGCTTCTCTTGAGGCAGCGGTAAACGCTGTGAAAAAAGGGGTCGTGGTTGTCAGGAGTACGCGCGTGGCAACGGGGAATGTAGGGCGAAATGTGGAAGTCAACGACGATGAAGCCGGGTTTATTGCCAGCGACGAGCTCAATCCACAGAAGTCCCGAATCCTTTTGTCATTAGCGCTTCTGAAGCAGCGCTCCAATACTGAGATCCAGAACCTGTTCACTACCTACTGAAAGTTCTCTCACAGCCACAAAGCCGTCATGCTTTGGATCGAACTAATCGTCCTGCTCGCGTGCATTGTCATTGGCGCACGACTTGGCGGGATTGCGTTAGGCACGGTCGCCGGCATCGGGCTCGCCGTATTTGTCTTCGTTTTTGCGCTTCCGCCGGGTGGCCCGCCACCGGGCGTGCTGGGGATGATCATCGCCGTCATTACGGCGCTCGCCACCATGCAAGCAGCGGGTGGGCTTGACTACCTGATATCGCTCGCGGAGCGCATCATGCGAAAACGCCCGCAGTACATCACCTTTATCGCTCCGGTTGTGACGTATGTGCTGGTTTTTGCCTCGGGTACAACTCACGTCATCTATGCGTTGCTTCCAGTGATTGCCGAAGTCTCCCGCAAGGGCAACGTGCGTCCTGAGCGTCCTCTTTCCATCAGTGTCATTGCCGGCTTTCAGGGAAATATCGCCTCACCGATCTCGGCCGCGACTGTCGCGATGTTGGGTCTGTTCGCTGCAAAAGGTTTGTCTCTGCCGCTACTGCTCGCTATCACCATACCTTCGACGTTCATCGCCATATTGATTGGCGCAGTGTCAGTGGCGTGGCGTGGCAAGACACTGGAAGACGATGCTGAGTACCAGCAGCGACTTGCGAAAGGCGTTGTCATCGCAGCGGCGGCGGAGCCGTTGAAGACGATGAGCATGCGAAACGCGCGCGGATCGATGCTGCTGTTTCTGATTGGCATCGTTGTTGTCGTACTGCTCGGGATATTTCCGGGGTTGCGTCCGGTTTATGAATCCGGGAGCGGCGGCTTTGTCGATACTGATCAGGTGAGTATGGGCATGGCGATAATGATTGTAATGATCGCCGTTTCCGGGTTGACCATGCTTTTATTCAGCGCGTCGCCGGAGGCGACTCTGAAGGGAACGATCATGCGCAGTGGCCTCACGGCGATTATTTCGATTCTTGGAGTTTCATGGCTGGGTTCTTCGTTCTTCGAAGGCAATCGTAATTACATTGTTGGTGAAATCTCAGGACTCGTACAACTTTATCCGGTTGCTTTCGCGATCGGCATGTTCGTGCTTTCAACTCTGCTTTTCAGTCAGGCAGCTACAGTTTCTCTGCTCATGCCGGTCGGGCTGGCATTGGGTCTGCCGGTGCATTCCTTGATCGGGTTCTATCCGGCATCCAACGGGCTTTTCTTCCTGCCGACCTACGGCACCGTCCTCGCCGCCGTTTCGTTCGATCAGACTGGGACCACGAGGATTGGAAAATATCTGCTCAACCACAGCTTCATGCGCCCGGGACTTGTCACCTTGATTTCGGCTCTTGTTATCGCGCTGCTGTTGAGCAATGTGATGAAGTAAGGGCTCCTCTCTGTGCAAGCTCTGTGTTCTCTTGTGTCTCTGTGGTTGTTCTTTACTGACAAATATTAACCACAGCAAGACACAGAGAACACAGAGGTTGCACAGAGAAGAGCCTGTCATTTCTGACAGTACTCACTCGTTTCCAGCCGATTAGAATCTCACCGGTCGCCATCTCGTCGCTAAATACAATTTTGGAGGATTTCTATGGTCGCTAGCAGGTCCATAGTCAGCCGACCACATCAAAAACCGTTTGCTTGGACACTGGGGCGCCAGCCCGGCCCTGTCCTTATATATATACCCATCTGAATCGGGTCATCCTGGTAGGGAAACTATGGTCAGGCCTCATTGAGTGGGTCCGCAGCACGATGCTCTCGTTCGAGACACCGCTGATTAACGATGAGGATGTGGATATTCCCATCTGTGTACTGAACGCCGACGAGGCGATCGAGATAATTCGTCAACACCGCCAGGCGTGCGGGTTTTCTGAGAATCTCCAACAAGCAAAGGAAGCTTAGAGATGTCGAGTGCAACAGACGTAGCAACATTACCCCGTACACCATTCAGTGACTTTCTTCGAAGTCCGATCAATTGGCTGTTCGTTTTTATTCCGATCACCGTGGGCCTGGAACATCTCGCACACGTCTCCGCACCGGTACTGTTCTTCATGGCGGCAGTCGCGATCATTCCCATCGCTGCGCTGATCGTGCGTGCCACGGAACAGATAGCGCATCGCACTGGTGACGCTGTCGGCGGATTGCTAAACGCAACTTTCGGCAATGCGCCCGAACTGATCATTGCGCTCGTCGCACTGAAGGCCGGCTATCTCGACATGGTAAGAGCGTCTCTGGTTGGCGCAATACTGGCTAACTTGTTACTTGCTCTTGGAGTTGGCTTTTTGACTGGCGGGCTTCGCTTTCACGAGCAGCGATTCAATCCGATTGCCGCGCGTGCGTACAGCTCAATGATGTTTCTGGCTGCGGTGAGCATGACGGTGCCGAGTGCTTTCAGTAGAGTGCTTGCGCCCAATGAGGTAATTCGTCAGGAACAGTTGCTCAATCTCGGCATTGCGGTTCTTTTGTTGGTCGCTTATGCGCTTTACATTCTGTTTTCACTTAAAACGCATTCCAGTGCCTTTGCCAGTTTAGACACCGAACACGATTCACAACATCACGGGGAGCTATGGGGTGTTCCCCGTGCTGTGATCAGCTTACTGGCAGCATCAGTCTTTGCTGCATGGATGAGCGAGATTCTTGTCGGTGCCGCAGAAGAAACTGGCAAGGCACTGGGAATGTCGCAGGTGTTCATCGGCATTGTTTTTGTGGCGATTGTGGGAGGAGCGGCGGAGAGTGGTTCCGCGGTGGCGATGGCGCAGAAAAACAAGATGGACTTGTCGGTTGGGATCGCACTCGGAAGTTGTATACAGATCGCGCTCTTCGTCGCACCGCTGCTTGTGTTGGCAAGTTACTTCATCGCCCCTCAGCCTCTCGAACTCGCGTTTAGTCGCGCGGAGATAGGTTCTTTAACCATTGCGGTTCTTATTGGCGCAATGGTTTGTAACGACGGGCAATCCAACTGGTACAAGGGCGTGCAACTGATCACTGTCTACGCAATCATTGCGCTGATGTTTTATCTCATCCCTGATTTAGCGACCTAAAAACTCACTGGGCTACCAGTGGGATCTGCGAAGCAACTTGCAAGTTCATCAGCTCGTAAAGGCGACGATCGATCTGAAAGAACAACGCTGCCTTCCGCGAGGGAATAACCTTCTCGACAACAGGAATGTATTTCTGCCGCATTTGTGCCTGTTGGACCTGGATGGCCGCCCGCCGGTTCCGCTCGCAAAGCCTCGCTCCACCCTAGGCTTTATGCTTACGCCGGCTTCGCCGGCTTTTGTTACGACTGCTTCGCAGGCTCGTCTACGGCACTGTAAATATTGACAGGTTGAGCGCTTACGAAAGCCTGCGAAGCAGGCGTAAGCATAAAGCCTGGGGCGCAAGCCCCAGGATCGTGATCGGTAATTTAGGTTATGAGCCCGTGAAACGGGCGACAGCGCTGCCGCCCGCTTCGCGGGCTGAAATTCTTTTATTACGTTGACCTAGGGTTCCGCTCGCAAAGCCTCGCTCCACCCTAGGCTTTATGCTTACGCCGGCTTCGCCGGCTTTTGTACGACTGCTTCGCAGGCTCGTCTACGGCACTGTAAATACTGACAGTTTGAGCGCCCTACGAAAGCCTGCGAAGCAGGCGTAAGCATAAAGCCTGGGGCGCAAGCCCCCGCCGGCTTCGCCGGCTTTTGTACGACTGCTTCGCAGGCTCGTCTACGGCACTGTAAATACTGACAGTTTGAGCGCCCTGCCAAAGCCTGCGAAGCAGGCGT
>JAICGZ010000074.1 GCA_025922875.1 Pyrinomonadaceae bacterium | reverse complement strand
GATGGCGAGGCTTTCCAGGGAAGAACCGATGAGACGGATCGTCGCGCCGTTACACTTTCACGACCTCGGCAAGCTGTTGCTGGCGCTCGTGATGTTGTGGGCCTACTTTGCGTATTCCCAGTACCTGATCATCTGGTCGGGCAATCTGCCGGAAGAGATTACGTATTACATCGCACGCACACATGGTGCGTGGGGCGCGATCATAGTCACCATCGCAATACTCCACTTTGCGGCGCCGTTTTTATTTCTCCTATCGCGTGACCTGAAACGCAGTCCGGGAAAACTGGTGATGGTCGCAGGGCTGGTGCTCGTGATGCGTGTTGTAGATCTTATCTGGATGCTCGCTCCCGCATTCAGGGATCACAAATGGATTTGGCTGGACGTGATTGCACTGCTCGGCCTTGGCGGCTTGTGGCTGGCGCTATTCACGTCGCAGTTGAGCAAGCGATCGTTGATTCCGATTAACGATCCGCAGTTTGAATCGGTCGTCGCGCAAATGCACGAGGGCGGCCATTGAGCCCGGGGATTTAACGGATGGCAAAGAAACACAAAGGCGACGGACATCAAACAGAGACGCCTGACGTCTCGCACATTCGCAACGTGGAGGTCACTCACGAAAAGAGCGACGTCAGTGTGCGTGGCGTACTGACGTTCGTCGTCGTGCTCACCATAGCGACCATCGCCATCGCAATCGGCATCTGGATCTTATTTGGGTACTTTAACCGGCAGGAAGCGAAGGCGCCGAGACCCGGACCGATGGCCTTGAGCCAGGAAGAACGTTTGCCGCCGGAACCGCGCCTTCAGGCGGCGCCTGGATTCTCTATAACCACGGAAGACGGACAGACGAGGAATTTGGAGAAAGCCGCGCCGCAAACCGAGTATCGGATTTTGCGGCAACAGTGGGAAGAGAATCTTAAAACCGGCTTGAAGGACCAGTCCGGGAACGTCGTGGGTATGCCCATCGATCAGGCAATAGACAAAGTCGTATCGGGTGAAGGCTTGCCGTCAAGAGTAAAGGGCGGAGCGCCTGGGAAATTGCAGGACTACGCGATCAGCATGCCGACCGGCCCCAGCTCAGGCAGGGAAACGGAGAAGAGACTGCAATGAGGGCCACAGATTTCACAGATTGCCGCACAGATCAGCGCAGATCTATTTTTATTTATCTGTGTAATCTGTGGTTAGTTTTTGTGTTTGTTGTGGCGCCCGTGTTTGCTCAAGCACCTCCGGGGCCGAGTTCACCGCTTTACGGTGCACGGCCGGAAACAGGCAATCCTTCCACGGGCCTGCCAAGTGCGTTGCAGGACGTTCGGATCGAACAAAAACTCGACCAGCAGTTGCCGCTCGATCTAGTCTTTCGTGATGAAGCCGGACAGCAGGTAAAGCTCGGACGATACTTCGGGAAGAAGCCTGTGGTGCTCGCGTTGGTCTATTACGACTGTCCCATGCTCTGCACGCAGATACTCAACGGCATGGTGACTTCGTTTCGCGTCCTGCCTTTTCAGGTAGGAAACGAGTTTGACGTGGTGACTGTCAGTTTCGATCCGCGTGAAACCAGTGCGCTGGCTGCCGCGAAGAAAAAAGTCTACGTCAATTACCTGCCGGAGAAGATGCGGTCCAACGCCGGCAACGGCTGGCACTTCCTGACCGGAGATCAAGCAAACATCACACAGCTAACCGAGGCGGTCGGATTTCACTATCGCTATGACGAAGCTACCAAACAGTTTGCTCACGCCAGCGCGATAATGTTGACAACAGCGCAGGGAAAACTTTCACGTTACTTCTACGGCATCGAGTATCCACCGCGCGATCTGCGTCTCGGATTGATTGAGTCGTCTGCCAACAAGATCGGATCGCCGGTGGATCAACTGCTGCTGTATTGCTACCACTACGATCCGGCCACGGGTAAGTATGGCGCGGCAGTGATGAAAGTGATGCGTATCGCCGGCGTGCTCACCATGATCGGGATTGTGGCGATGTTGATTCTACTGAAAGCACGCAATTCGATAGTAATACGAGGAACAGCTTAGTAAATGCAGTCGTGGATTCCATTGGTGCCTGAAAGTGCTTCGACCTTTTCGTGGCAGGTCGACGCGCTCTACTTCTACCTGTCGGGCGTTACGCTGTTCTTTACGCTGCTCATATCAGGCGTCCTGATCTTCTTTGTCATCCGTTACCGTCGGCGTACGCCTTATGAAATCCCGCGCCCGATCGCGGGCTCGCATAAACTCGAGACTCTCTGGACCGTAATTCCCTTCGTTATCGCGATGACGATGTTTGGCTGGGGTGCGCGAATTTACTTTAATCTGTACAAACCTCCCGCAAATGCGATCGAGGTTTACGTGGTTGGCAAACAGTGGATGTGGAAACTGCAACACGCAACCGGCCAACGCGAGATCAACGAGTTACACGTGCCCGTTGGTCGCAAGATTAAATTGATCATGACCACGGAAGACGTGATTCACGACTTTTTCGTGCCCGCGTTTCGCACGAAAGCCGACGTTATCCCCGGCCGGTATACGACGCTCTGGTTTGAAGCCACCAAAACAGGACGTTATCACCTGTTCTGCGCCGAGTATTGCGGCATGAACCACTCAGGGATGACGGGATCGGTGATCGTTATGGAACCGCGGGAATTCGATGATTGGCTGAGCGGTAACACTGGCGGCACGACACCCGCGGTTGCCGGTCAACAGTTGTATCAAACCCTGGGGTGCGCGTCGTGTCATGGTGCGAATGGTGAAGGCGGGCGAGGTCCGAGACTGGCGGGCGCTTTCGGGAAAATATCGCCTTTGGAAAGCGGTCAATCGGCCCGCGTCGATGAGGCTTACATTCGCGAATCGATTCTTAATCCACAGGCAAAACTGGTGGCCGGGTTTGGTCCAATCATGCCGACTTTCCAGGGCCAGGTCAGCGAGGACCAGTTGGTGCAGTTGATTGCGTACATCAAATCGTTACAGGCGAGCGGGCAGCCGGCCCAGGCGGCAAGTCCCGCTCAAGCGGCATCGCCGGCAACTGCGCCTTCACCGACGAGGAACTTGAGGTAATTGTAGGGGCGGCCCTCTGTGGCCGCCCCTTCGTCGAACCAATCTGTGCTCTACGGAGGGGCGGCCACAGAGGGCCGTCCCTACAAAGAATGTTATGAGACCAATAGAGTCATTCGAAGTACCAGCTCCACCGAGGGTCAACTACATCAATGCCCAGTACGGGTTGAAGTCGTGGTTGTTGACCAAAGATCACAAGCGCATTGCTCTGCTTTATCTCGGCTCCATCACTTTCTTTTTCTTTATCGGCGGCCTGTACGCATTGATGATTCGCCTCGAGTTGCTGACTCCGCAAGGCGATCTCCTGCAATCGACAACTTACAACAAGGTCTTCACCCAGCACGGCATCATAATGATCTTTTTCTTCCTGATCCCGTCGATACCGGCGACGCTGGGGAACTTTCTCATTCCGATGATGATCGGAGCGAAAGATCTCGCCTTTCCGAGAATCAATCTTTTGAGCTGGTACATCTACCTACTGGGTGGCGTGATCACGATTTACGCGCTACTCGCCGGCGGTGTCGATACGGGATGGACCTTCTACACGCCGTTCAGCACGACGTTTTCAAATTCTTATGTCGTGGCGACAGGGTTGGGAATCTTCATTAACGGCTTCTCGTCAATCCTGACGGGGCTGAACTTCATCGTCACGATCCACACGATGCGTGCGCCAGGCATGACGTGGTTTCGCATGCCGCTGTTTCTCTGGTCACACTACGCCACCAGCCTGATCATGATCCTTGGCACCCCGGTTGTCGCCATTACGATTCTGCTGCTGGCTTTCGAGCGAGTCGCGCGCGTGGGCATATTCGATCCTGCTTTGGGCGGCGATCCGGTTCTGTTTCAGCACCTTTTCTGGTTTTATTCGCACCCGGCTGTCTACATCATGGTCCTGCCCTCGATGGGCGTGATCAGCGAGTTGATCGCAAACTTCTCGCGCAAAAACATCTTCGGCTACAGCTTCGTCGCCTTTTCCAGCCTGGCAATCGCGGTGTTTGGCTTTTTAGTCTGGGGACACCACCTCTTCGTAACGAGCCAATCCGTTTATGCCGGAATGATCTTCTCGTTTCTGAGTTTCGCCGTGGCGATTCCGTCGGCCATCAAAGTTTTCAACTGGACCGCGACGCTCTACAGATCGTCGATCTCGTACGACACACCGATGCTTTACGCGCTAGGCTTCATCGGCCTGTTCACGGTTGGCGGCATGACCGGATTGTTCCTGGCGTCACTCGCCACTGACGTGCATTTAAGCGACACGTATTTCGTCGTCGCACACTTCCATTACATCATGGTCGGCGGAGCACTGATGGGATACCTTGGCGGCCTGCACTACTGGTGGCCCAAGATCGCCGGGCGCATGTATCCCGAAGGCTGGGGAAGATTCAGCGCCCTCATCATCTTCGTCGGATTCAACCTGACGTTTCTGCCACAATTCATCGCCGGCTATCTGGGAATGCCGCGCAGGTATCACGCGTATCCGCCCGAGTTTCAGGTGTTCAATGTGCTTTCGACCGCGGGCGCGTCGATTCTCGGCTTCGGCATGTTGATACCTGCGATTTACTTTGTCTGGTCCATGCGCTACGGCAAACACGCCGAGTCTAATCCGTGGCATTTGCCTGGACTCGAGTGGCGCACGCAGTCGCCGCCACCAACTGAGAACTTCGAAGTGACTCCGATTGTGACGTGGGAGGCTTATGAATTTGCGCCGCGTGAAGAGACTGAAGTGGTTGGTAAATTCCGTCCTGAACTAGAGCGTATTTGAAGATGGCGATCGAAGCTACAACACAACCCGTTCACGGCCACCGGTCGTTGCAGCACCATTTCGAAAACATGGAGCAGCAGCGCGAAGCGGGCACGCTCGGCATGTGGATCTTTCTCGTGACCGAGATCATGTTCTTCGGCGGAATGTTCCTGGCCTACGCGCTCTACAGATCTCTGTACCCGGCCGCGTTCGCATCAGCCAGTAACCACCTCGACATCACGCTCGGAGCGGTTAACACGGGCGTGTTGATCTTGAGCAGTTTTACCATGGCCATGGCTGTCTACTTCACACAGGTGGGCAAACAACGACCGCAAGTTCTCTGCCTCGTACTTACCCTGTTCCTCGGGTTGGCGTTTCTGGGAATAAAGGCGGTTGAGTATCACGACAAGTATGAGGATCACCTGATCCCGGGCCGTTTGATTCCAGGTAATCCATTTAATCCGGCAGTACAAGAGGAAGGTCAACCGATCGATCATCAC
The DNA here is from genome assembly GCA_025922875.1 of Pyrinomonadaceae bacterium. Taxonomy (GTDB): domain Bacteria; phylum Acidobacteriota; class Blastocatellia; order Pyrinomonadales; family Pyrinomonadaceae; genus PSRF01. The sequence continues at coordinate 17,039 of JAICGZ010000074.1, read as the reverse complement.
AAGCTGCACCTGCTGCCCGGCGCGACGCTGGAGAAGGTCGAAATGTTTTACTGGATCTACTTCGCCATGACCGGCATGCACGCGCTGCACATGGTGATCGGCGCCGGGTTGCTGACCTTCCTGATTATTTTTTCGCTGAAGGGTCGCTTCGATCCTGAGTATCATAGTCCGGTTGAAGTGGTTGGACTTTACTGGCACTTTGTCGACATTGTTTGGATCTTTCTATTTCCGTTGCTGTACCTGCTTGGCCGTCACTTCGAACACGGATAGTTACTGTAATGAGCGAGCATATAGTTTCAGTCAGAGTTTACATCACGATCTTCCTGGTCCTGCTGGTGGGAACAGCCCTGACTGTTCTGGCTGCTTTCATCGATTTTCCATGGCGGTTGAACACGATCGTAGCCCTGACTATCGCTGTCGTAAAAGCGACGTTCGTCGTGCTCTATTTTATGCACGTGCGTTACAGCTCGCGCCTGGTTTGGGTGATTGTCGCTTCCGCGTTGTTCTGGATGGGTATCCTGTTCGCGCTGACGTTCAGCGATTACTTGACGCGCGATTGGATTTCGACTCAAACCGGCTAGAACTTCACTCGCCCGGATGCAACACCGTTCCCCGCACCTCGATCAAGCGTTTACAAGAAGGGCAGTGCAAACGAATGGTGGCGTCTGAGGTTTTGATTGCTGCGCCACAAAACGGACAACTGCCGGTCACTTCGTTGTGATGGAAAAGGTCTCGCATCATGAACAGGGGCAAGACGAGGCCGGCGATTAGCAGTGGGATTCCAAAGATGAGGCCGATAGTCGCTCCCTGACCAAGAGTTAGACTGATGACAAGGCCGGCGATGAACAGAACAAGGCCGAGCGCAATGCTGAAAGAGAAACTGTAGGCACTATCAAACGTACGCCCTGATTTCGGGACGTCTGGTCGATCAGCTTCCATCGTAAAAGCCTCCTTGGATGCGGTTGCAGTGAACTGTAAGACAGGATTACAGGATTTTCAAGATTGACTCTGAGATGAAAACACTATTTGAAGCTTTTCTCGAGCGCCAGGATGAAGAATCATGGTCGGCTACGCTGACGGCCTTGCTGCGCTCGATTCATGAGGTAGATCGAAACGCGACTCAGATCTGGTTCTCGTTCTACCCGCTCTCGCTTTTTCAGGCGCTCGAGCGGGCTGAAGATCCGGAAAAACTGGCGCAGCAGTTGTTGATGCAGGGAAACTACTATCTGAAAGATCAGATCGACTCGTCACATACGTTTCTTTACGGGCACCGTTACTGGCCGGAAGTAAAGAGTGCGGTGCAAAAACACGCTCGAGAGTTTTCGGGGAGTGATTCACTATCGGATCAGATTTTATCTGTGGCGCAAAAAGTCGCCGGCCAGGCGAAAGTCGATCAATCACTCGTGATCGGCATTACGGCAGTCGCGTTCATGACGATCCGGCAGGCAGGGCTCGCGGCATTCGAAGCCGCGCCCGGCAAGATGTTGATCGATCAGAAGCACGCGCGGAAGTCGCCGGCGCAGGTGCTACGCGAACGTGCTGTGGACGATAGCCAGGGTTTGTTTGCTTTTCTTAAGACGGTCGATAAAAAGTGGACCATCACTTACGACGAGAATGACGATCGCGCGAAGTATCGCATGAATCACGTTCAGGATCTGGCATGGGGCGCCGCTGACGATCGTTCGCGTAACTGGCGCGATCTCGATCCGCGGCGAGTTGAAGGTCCGATTCCGGTTGAGTGCCGCTCGGCATCGTGTGGAACGTGTTGGGTCGGAGTTCTCGGCGGCGCGGAGAAACTCTCGGACGTTGCCGCTCGTGAAGGAAAAAAGATCAAGGAATTCGGTTACATCGACACTTCTGAAGCGAAGCCATTGATCCGGCTTGCCTGCCAGGCGCAAGCACTCGGCGCCATCTCGATCGTTATCCCACCATGGAACGGCGTGTTTGGGAAATATCTAAAAAGGCTCAAACCATCCACAGATGACACAGACTCTGTATAACCTGTGGATAAGATGAGACTCGATGGCTGAACCCAAACGCAAAGCGCTCAGCACGCACACTACAGCTTTGCTCTTCGTGTTTGCCGCTGCTTTCCTCTGGAGCACGGGCGGCCTGTTCATAAAGTGGAACTCACTCAGCGGGCTCGAACTCTCATGCTATCGCTCGTTCCTCGCCATGATTACTGTCGCCATTCTCACCAGGCATGAGGGGTTTGGTCTGAATCGTCTGATGGCAGCTGCTTCGCTTCTGTATGCTGTTCTACTGATACTCTTCGTTCTAGCAACCAAACAAACCACCGCCGCCAACGCGATCTTCCTGCAGTACACGTCGTCGGTGTACGTTTTAATTCTCGAACCGATTATCTACAAGGAAAAGTTTCGGGCCCGGGATCTGATTACGGTGGTGGTATGCCTCGGCGGCATGGCGTTATTCTTCGTCGGACAGCTTCGACCACAGGACATCACCGGAAACATTTTTGCCCTCGCGTCCGGGTTTTGCTTTGCACTCTATTTTCTCGTGCTGCGCCATCCGCGGGCGCGCGAAGTCAATCGTGCCTCGTCTGTGATCTATGGAAACCTGTTGGCGGTTATTATGACGGCGCCATGGGGAATAGCCGCACTCGCCAGCATTACGGTGCACGACGCGCTTAGCGCCACCTACCTTGGGGTGGTCCAACTCGGCATTGCTTATACGCTTTTCACTTACGGCATGGCGCACGGCGTGAGGTCACTGGATGCCGGAATCATCTGCTACATCGAACCCGTGTTGAATCCCCTGTGGGTATTTCTCGTGCTGGGCGAAAGGCCCTCCCGCTGGGCACTACTCGGTGGCGCGATCATCATCGCCGGCGTGATCAGTCACATGCTTTTGGATGCGCGAGGAAAGAGGAGGGCAACAACTCTGGAAGCCCCGCACGGCTAATCAGCAAAGATACTACCGACCCTAATCTCAAGACCGCGAAGCACGACGGATCTGAGGAGGTCATCACTCTCCAGAACAACACTCGGAGCATATTGATCGCCCTCTAAAATACGGACTTCGATCATGCCCGACGCTTCATCGATTAGCCACAACTCTTTGACGCCAAGTGCGGCATAAGTGTCGGCTTTAGTATTACGGTCGTAGATTGCTGAACCCGGCGAGATCACCTCCACGACGAGGTCTGCGGTGGTCCTGTAACTCGGCTCAAGTTGAGCTTGAGTTTCAGCCGACACATAAAAGAGATCTGGTTCAAGCCATGTGTGCGGAGTTTTCCAAATACCCGCACGTGGAACGTAGAGCCTGCCTTTGTCACCACTCTTTATCAGATAATCAGGCAGCAAACTGAGAAGACGGCTGACAGCATTTTCGTGCAAATACCCAGGAGGGGGTGTCATATAGAGGACTCCTGCGATTAATTCGAGTTTTGAATGGTCTGGTGGCTCAGGGAGTTCCCAAAACTCCTCGAGTGTATACGTCTTGACTAATGGTGATGTGCTAACCCAGGCCATGTCGTAACTCCGATGAGGATTTAATGGTCCGGATTATAGCATCCATTTGGGGCGGCTGTCGTAATAACTGGGCGAACGATCGGGATATCGCTTCTTGTATTGTTGATAACGCGCGAGGAGTTTTTGGTAGCGCTTGTCTGAAGAACGAAGCGGCGTGTGTGGAATGGCGCGCAGATGGTCCTCGATCTTAGTCATCTTGCGCGGTGAAAAGCGCCAGTCGTAATTGCCCAATTCGTACAGACTAGTCAGTGCATAACCCTTAAGCCGCCCTGATAAATCAACGTACGGATCGAAATAACTCCACACCAGATCGCGGATCGATCGAAAAACCGCTTTGCGTCCATGCAATCCGATGTCGCGCGAGCGCGCAATCGATCCCCATCGTCCATTTTCTTTGAAGACAAAAATCACGTGGTCCAACAGGTCATGAGATTCAAGATCCAGTAGCAATGGTGCGTAGCCATGCTGCTCGAGAATAACCGCCGCACCGACCGCGGCTTCGAGACAGTGAGCTTCGTGCTCCCTTATGAGCTCACGAAAGGAGCGCATCGTTTCGCGATCGTGTTCCCAGTTGTAAGGCATCGAACTGAAGAAGCGTTGCACCCTGGCAGGCGTGTTGAGTCGCTGCACGAGTTTCCATTCCGCGGTGGTGAAGCGTTCTCTTTCGGGAACCATGCTAAAAGGTTAACTTTGTTCGCTAATGAGCTTTGCCCGAAAACTCTGATTTCTCTGTGCAACCTCTGTGTTCTCTGTGCCTCTGTGGTTCACTTTGCCTGGAAAAAACAACCACAAGACACAGAAAACACAGAGATTGCACAGACAAGAAGCGAAAAAAGACTTTCGGGCAAAGCCTCGCTAAATGCGATAAAAGCTGTGACTGCACTTGCCTGAATTAACCGCAAATGTCAGACTTACCAGACGCTAACCAGCCTGGCACGATGCCAATGAGTTTCAGCGTACATAAATTCTTCTATTTCCGGTATAAATTTAGGCAATGAACCAGCAGGCTACAGCTTCACAAAAAACTCGCGCCGAACAAGAAACTGAAAACGAGGCAAATCGTCTAAGAGAACAGGTGGACGAAGCCCTACTCGCCGTGGCTGCACGTGCTCCTGATGAGATTGAGTCGTTACATACTGCGGCTGATCGCATCGAGCGGGCTGCGCGCGATCTCGCTGACGCATTGCGCCAGCTTGCTCAACAGCGCAGGACTCCGGAAGGCCTATGAACTCCCGGCCGCGCTCAATCAATCGCTCTATGAACTTTTTGTTTTCTGATTGGAGACACTGTTAATGGCTTCTACTCGCACTGAAGCAATTACCGAACATTTGGGCCGTAAGAACACTTCATACGAGTTGGACAGCTACGGTATCAAAGAACCCGCTCGTGTTTACTGGAACCTCAATACACCCGAGCTCTACGAAGAGATTTCCCGTCGCCGCGAAGGCACACTATCAAATCATGGCGTCATACTCGTCGATACAGGTGAACACACCGGACGGTCGGCGAAAGACAAAGCGATTGTGCGCGAACCCGGCAGCGAAGATAAGGTGTTCTGGGGAGATGTAAACAAAGATTTCCCGCAGGACAAATTCAATGCGTTAAAAGAGCGAATGATGGCCCACGCGAAAGGCCGCGAGCTTTTCGTGCAGGACACTTTTGTCGGCGCCGATCCAAACTACCGGCTGCCGATCCGAGTTGTCAGTGAGCTCGCCTGGCATTCTTTGTTTGCGCGCACGATGTTCATCAGTAACACTGGTGAAACAGCGCCACACAAACCGGAATTCACCATCATTAACTTCCCCAGCTTTCAAGCCGATCCGCAACGCGACGGCACCAGATCGCCTACCTTCATCCTGATGGATTTTAGCCAGCGGCTGGTTCTAATCGGCGGCACGTCTTATGCCGGCGAAACGAAGAAGAGCGCGTTCACGATCATGAACTACCTGCTGCCGCAGCGTGGCGTGATGAGCATGCATTGCTCAGCTAACGTCGGTGCGCAGGGAGATGTCGCGATCTTTTTTGGTTTGTCCGGAACAGGCAAGACGACGCTGTCAGCGGATCCCGAACGCCGTTTGATTGGAGACGACGAGCACGGTTGGTCCGATAACGGAGTTTTTAACTTCGAGGGCGGCTGTTACGCGAAGGTAATCAAACTCTCAGCGGAAGCCGAGCCGGATATCTATCGCACCACAAAAATGTTTGGCACGCTTCTGGAGAACGTCGTTTACGATCCGGTAACGCGTCAGATCGATCTCGACGACGCACGCAAGACCGAGAACACGCGCGCTTCATACCCGCTGACGAGCATCGACAACATCGTCCCTGAGGGACGCGGCGGCCATCCGCGAAATATCATCATGCTGACCGCAGACGCGTTTGGTGTTCTGCCACCTGTTGCGCGCTTGTCGCCGGAACAGGCGATGTATCACTTCCTCTCGGGCTACACCGCAAAAGTAGCCGGCACTGAAAAAGGCATCAAAGAACCCGAAGCGACTTTTTCGACCTGCTTTGGCGCACCGTTCATGGTCCTGCATCCCGGTGTTTACGCCGATCTGCTTGGTCAACAGATGGGCAAGCACAACGCGGCGTGCTGGTTAGTCAACACAGGTTGGAGCGGTGGACCATACGGCATTGGACAACGAATGAAGATCCGCTACACAAGGGCCATGATTCGCGCGATCCTCAACGGCGAATTGGCGCAAACTCCAACCACGCCCGATCCGATTTTTGGCGTGGGCGTTCCGGTTTCGTGTCCTGAAGTACCTGAGGAGGTGCTGCAACCACGCAACACCTGGGGAGACAAAGAAGCTTACGATCGCCAGGCGAAGGATCTTGCGCGCCGCTTCAATGAGAATTTTAAGAAGTATGAAGCTGGCGTTTCGGAGGCAGTGAGGGCGGTCGCGCCGAAAGCGTAGAGCAGGTCCTACAACGTGGAATAGGTCCTATAAGTTCATAGGACCTATCTCCGGGTACAACTTACCGAAGCTTCACTTTATCCTTCACTAACTCTTCCATCGTACACCCGTAGAGCTCTGCGTATCTGAGCAACACGAGGAGCGGTGGTTCGCGTTTTCCTGTTTCGTATTGCGAAATACTGGCTGCATAAAGCGGCTCATCCCTCACTCCTAATCGCTTGACCATCTGTTCCTGCGTTAACTCCAGCGTAAGCCGAATCTGCTTCAGCTTTGCACCCAGTTTCTTCGGCCGTGCTCGGTAGGAGCGCCCCATCAGCGGACGGCCCTCCCTGTCGAGGCGACCCGCGCTGGGGTGTTTTCCAGGTTGTCAACTCTACTATTTAGTACTAAGCTACGCGCTGTTACTTGCTTTGCTCGGACGCCTTGCATCCGAGCAAACAGCATTAGCTGGCTTTACCTCTGGCTATCATCATTTCAAATATACGGAGCACTCGCCCAGCGGCAATTTGGAGGTTTAGCGGCCCAGATTGTCTGGGGTGCTCCTTACGAGAGCGGCAAGTTCAGTTGGCCTGGACTGCCGCTCTCGTTTAAACAGCATTGCCGGTAGTCTAGCCCGGCGGCCAGTGCATGCCTCGGCCGGCAAGCACGTGCACGTGCAAATGAAAAACAGACTGCCCTGCACCAGCGCCGGTATTAATGACTGTGCGATAGCCTTCCTCCGCATGACCCTGATCGTTAGCCACGCGTGCACCGACACGTAGGAGGTGGCCCAACAGGCTTTCTTCTTTTTGTGAGGCCTCGTCAAGTGACTCCAGATGCGCGCGCGGGATCACCAGCACGTGCATAGGCGCCTGCGGATTAATGTCGCGAAGTACCACGCAACTCTCATCCTGGTGCACAAAATCTCCCGGAATTTTTCCCGCGATGATCTTGCAGAATAGACAATTCTCTTCGGACATTACCTGGCTCCTTGCTTTCCCAAAACTAAACTTCAGAGCTCAAGCCTCAGCTTGCTCCCTCGATGAAGCAACCTGAAGGTTGAACTCTGAACTGTGGCCCGCCGTAACAGGCGCGATAATTCGTTCGATGTCCGCACCGACCGCGCGCAGCTTTGCTTCGATCTTCTCATAGCCACGGTCGATGTGGTAAACGCGATCAATCAACGTCTCGTCCCTGGCGATGAGCCCGGCGAGCACGAGCGAGGCTGATGCGCGTAGATCTGACGCGATCACGCGTGCCCCAGTCAGCGAGGTTGGACCGTCAACAATTGCCGTACGCCCGTCGATCTGAATCTGCGCTCCCATGCGCTGAAGTTCTGACGCATGCATGAACCTGTTCTCGAAAACAGTCTCGACAATCTCCGATCTGCCCTGCGCCTGCGTCATCAGCACCATGTATTGTGCCTGCATGTCTGTCGGAAACTCCGGATAAGGAGCCGTTGAGACATTGCCTGCTTTTAGCCCATCCGGACACGAGACTTCCAACGTCGTCGGGTTAGCTTCTTTTATGAGTACTCCGACGCTTCTGAGTTTTGAGATCACACTGGCGAGATGATCGGGACGGCAGTCTTTGATCTCGAGCTCGCCACATGTCAGCGCAGCGGCGACGATGAACGTTCCGGTTTCAATTCGATCCGGAATAATCGTGTGTTCTGCGCCGCCGAGTGATTCCACTCCTTCAATCTGGATCGTTTCCGTTCCGGCGCCGTTCACACGCGCTCCCATCTTATTCAGCAAGTCAGCCAAATCGACGATTTCCGGTTCGCGCGCGGCGTTATGGATCGTCGTGGATCCGCGCGCGAGGGTGGCGGCCATCATCAGATTCTCGGTACCCGTGACTGTGACTTTGGTGAAATGAATGTCAGCTCCACGCAGGCGACCATCACTCGGCGCCCGCGCTACCACATTGCCTGCTTCAAGTTTTACTTCGGCGCCAAACTTTTCGAATCCGGCTAAATGCAGATCGATAGGGCGCGTACCGATGGCGCAACCACCAGGCAATGAAACTTTCGCTTTGCCGAAGCGGGCGAGTAGTGGTCCAAGGGCAAGGACCGATGCGCGCATGGTCTTTACTAATTCGTAAGGTGCTTCGAAGAGTTCAACGTGCGCCGCGGAAATCTTGTGAGTTCTGAGCTCTGGGGTTAGGACGGTGGCGCCTATGTCTTCGAGCAACCGGCGTTGCGTGATGATATCGCGAACGTATGGAATATTGTGGAGAGTGACTGTTTCAGGTGTAAGCAACGCCGCTGCCATGCAGGGCAGTGCGGAGTTTTTGGCGCCGCTAATTGAAACCCTCCCGTGAAGGGCCCGGCCCCCGGAGATTCGAAATTTGTCCACGATGACGCACAGAGTAAATGAAAAGTTGTTTAGAGTTCAACCAGCTTTGCCCGAAAAGTCCTGATCGGACTTCTTCTCTGTGCAATCTCTGTGTCCTCTGTTGCTCTGTGGTTTAAGGATCATTCGTAAAAACAACCACAGAGACAGAGAACACAGAGGTTGCACAGAGAAATCAGACTTTTCGGGCAAAGCCGCTTGAACTCTAAACAAAATAAAGGTGCGACAAGGATTGCTCCCGTCGCACCTTCGCACCGCCCCCTCTTGCTCGCACTATTCGTTGGCGCTGATCCGTTTCAGACGAACGCCGCCATTCGTTGTCATAGCTTTCACTGTCGCTCCGCCCGAGCCGAGATTGAGCGCAATCTGCTTTGTGAGCCGGCCCTGGACAGTTACAGGAAAGTCAACATTCACGCTCCCATTTACTGTTCCGGTCTGGAGATGGGCCGAGTAATTTTCCGGTACCGACATGGTCACGCCACCGTTGGTCGTGCTCACGTCGAGACTCTCGCCGTCCCAGCGATCTCCACTCAGTTCAATAGCCAAACCGCCATTGGTCGTCGATCCGCGAACGGCGCCACCGACTCTCTTCAACACCACGCCGCCATTCAATGCAGTGAAGTCAATACGACCATTTACCTCAGCGATCGAGATGCCACCGTTTTGCGTCTCAACTGAAAGATCAGCGCGACGTGGAACAAAAACTTCGTAGCTCACGTCCCAGTGATAATCTCTGCGATTTTCCGGTCCACTTGCAAAAATCTTCGCGCCACTCGTCTCGATTCTGATTTGTTTTGCAAGCGCCTCAGCTTCTGCACCAGTGGGCGCGCCGGCTTGCACGCGTGCCCGCACCAGAACCTGGTGCTGGTCCCAACCTTTTACCGAAACGCCTCCGTTTTGCCGGCCGTCGATTGCTATTGTGCCGCCACTCGGCTCAAGTGTTTGCTCTCTGATTTCACAGTTGCCAACCAGCCTGTCGTTGTACCAATTGTTCTGACGACAAGATAGCGAGCCGCCTTTGTCTCTTTGCGCAAATACTGAAACGCCTGCGAAGGTAACTAGCGCGGCGATCAGCAAACTACGCCCTATAAACCTGTACATGACTTCGGTCTCCTTAATGTCTGGGGTTCTCTCTGTTTTCTTTTCGCTTACGCGGTCCTGAACCCTAAACACCACGGGCTCGGGCATTGTGGCAGCTATCTTGGTGTAATCCTGCTAAATCTTGTAAATCCTGTCCCTACTTCTTCCGCAAAACTACGATGCGCGGAATGGACTGTAAATCGGGCTTGATCTCGACCAAACGCCAGACATCATCATCGATAAGTTCTTTCACAGTCTCGCCCTGGTCAAATCCGATCTCCATAATCAAATGTCCATTCGCTTTCAGAAAAATCGGCGTATCCCGAAGCAGACGGCGAATCACGCTAAGTCCATCGGGTCCGGGTGAAAGCGCGACCAACGGTTCATGATCCCTAACCTCGCGTTGCAGTCCAGCCATCATTGCCTCCGCAACGTAAGGTGGATTGGATACAACAAGGTCAAACTGATATCGGTTTGAATCGAGCGCGTCCATACAGTCGGAGACCAGAAATTCTAAGCGGTCTGCGACAGACAGGTTCCGCGCATTCAGCTTCGCCACCTCGATAGCAGCGGGAGATTTATCCACCGCAATCGCACGGGCATGGTCGATCTCGCGCAACAGAGTGACAGCAATACACCCTGACCCTGTCCCCACATCGCAAATAAATGCGCCAGGCCCTGAAAGTTCAATTGCAGCTTCGACGAGTAATTCCGTTTCCGGACGCGGAATCAACACATCAGGCGTTACACGAAACTCACGTCCGAAAAAATCCTGAACGCCTGTGATGTATTGCAGCGGTTCTCCAGCAGCGCGACGCTCAACATATTCTCGGAACCTTCGCACAGCATCTTCGCTGAGTTGATCTTCCGCGTGACTGATCAGGAACGTTCGATCTTTGCCGAGTATGAAAGAAAGTAATGAACCAGCCTCGCGACGCGCTTCAGGCACGCCCGCCCGATCCAGTATCTGCCCTGCACTACGCAGCGCTTCTGCGATTGAAATGTTCATTCACTTCCATTCTATTGGAATTCACTTCCATTCTATTGGAACTAATTCACCATTCAATCTTTTTACTTAGCATAGAACGAGACTCGTTCCTCCCGTGACGTCAAGGACCCCCGCAGGCATTGTGCCCCCGGGGGTTCTGGCGTAATAGGGCGAAGTTTAACAACGTTGGCCGGCGAGGTTCACGTGAATAGACTTACCAAAAGCTGTCTTTTGTTTGGTCTGAACTGGCTTGATGCCCAACTCACGCTTGTGTGGATTCGCTTGAACGTCGCCACCGAGGGAAACGCTTTGATGGCCCGCATTCTCGAGCACGGCGAGTTGACCTTCCTCGGCGCTAAGCTCGCCGTCGGCGCTCTTGCCGCTTTCGTTCTTTATCGTTGCTCTCACCTGCCCCTCGCCCGGCATGGTCTAACTATTGTCCTTGGAGTCTACGTGGCGTTGATGGGCGTGCACGCTGCCACTGGTTGCGTCGCGCTTGGCTGGAACGCGCCCGTTGTCGTTCTCGAATATTTCGTAGCCCTGCCCAATACTTTGTTGGCACTGTTCATCTAGAGAAAACGAAACTCGCCTTACCCTTTCCGCGTTGGTACAATCGGCTCGCAACGGCACCCGTTCCGAAAGCATCCAAAAAGCCGATGTTGGCCACAAATTTAAAATCATATTCAGAGAGGGAAGGAAGCTATATGTACAGACTTTCCGCACGCCAAATCTTATTGATTGCTCTCATATCAGGATTATTCGCGGCCGGGGTAGTTGTGGTTCTGGACCGTGTTTCAAATCGCTTTCAGCCATCGCAGGCTGCGTTTACCGAAACGCCTCCGGCGGGCATCAGCGATCCCACAATTTCCACTGACGAACAGAACAATATCGAGGTTTACCGCACGCTGAGCCCGGGCGTCGTGTTTATTCATTCAACCTCTTACGCTCGTGACTTCTTCGGCTTTGTCGAGCCGCAGGAAGGTTCTGGTTCAGGTTCGATACTGGACCAGCAGGGAAACATTCTAACCAACTATCACGTCATCGCCGGCGCGCAAAAACTTTCTGTCAGCATGGGAGGGAAGAAAGATTATCCGGCCGTAATCGTCGGCGGCGATCCCGATACGGACCTTGCCGTTATTCGTTTGACTGAGAAGCCTGCTGGACCACTGACCGTAGTTCCGATGGGCGATTCAGACAAGCTCGTCGTTGGACAGAAAGTTTTGGCTATTGGCAATCCGTTTGGTCTCGACCGCACGCTCACGACCGGCGTCATCAGTGGATTACAACGACCGATTCGCGCACGCAACAATCGCCTGATCGAAGGCGCTATCCAAACAGACGCTTCAATCAATCCTGGTAACTCGGGTGGACCACTACTCGACTCGCATGGTCGCATGATCGGAATCAATTCGCAGATCCTGTCGCCCTCGGGCAGTTCGGCGGGCGTCGGTTTCGCAGTGCCGGTGAGTATCGCGAAACGCGTTGTGCCGCAGTTGCTGCGAAACGGTCAGGTGCGCCGTCCTAAACTGGGCATCAGCACGCGCGACGTGGCCGCGTTTCGAAATCAGGTTGACTTGCCTGTGGATGACGGTGTGCTGATTATCCAGGTAGCACGCGGCAGTGGCGCAGCCAACGCGGGTCTTCGCGGAATGCAGCAGACGGAGATGGGCGATGTCGAGTTGGGCGACATTATAGTCGGCATCGACAACGATAAAATCGGAAATTCAGACGACCTGTTCCGTGTGCTCGATAGACATCAGATCGGCGAAACAGTTCAGGTACAGATTTGGCGCGACGGCAGGCGGATGTCAGTGCCGGTGCGCTTGATGGAATCGCCTGATTCGCGGCGCTGATCTCTTATTAAACAGATTTTCAGGATTTTACGGGTTCTAACCCTATGAACCAGACGACCCATTTCTTCAATCTGGGTTATGGCTGGCTCTGCAAACATTGCAGCGCGGAGGACGCTGAGCGTAAACATCACCACGGCGAGCGCCGGCCTCAACCTTTAGCGCTTGCTCAATGGGTTGACGAAGGTCATCGCTGTGGTTTGAGGTGCCCGCGCTGCGGAATAGAAGAATTCGTAAAGAAGCCCTAAAGGTTAAACTCTGAACTGTAGTCTCTAAGGCTGCGCGTAATCACATCCATGGCTTCTTCACGGTCGTAAACGTCTACTATCTCCACTCGCTTATCCGCATCGCTCGGAAGTTGTTTGTAACTCAGAAAGTAGTGCTTTAGCCGGTCGATCAACCCTTGCGGCACATCATCAATCTTTAGAATCTCTCCGTACGCGAGATCCGATTGGAGTACGGCAATAATCTTGTCGTCAGCTTCGTTTCCATCGATCATCCGTAGACCGCCGATTGGTCTGGCATGAAGAAAAAAGCTGCCGTGCGCAAAGGCCTTCTCCGACAACACGCAAATATCCATCGGATCTTTGTCGCCTTCGATACCAGTGCGACCGGTACGTTGTTCACACAGTTCAGCCACTTCGCGTCCGCAAAACGTTTGCGGTATGAAGCCGTAAAGCGTTGGCGACATCGATGAGAAGCGCTGCGGGCGATCAACGCGCAAATGGCCTGATGACTTATCCAACTCATATTTGACCGCATCGGTAGGCACAATCTCGATGTAAGCGTTCACCAACTCCGGCGTTTTCGGCCCCGGCGCGACGCCGTGCCACGGATGCGCCTGGAATAGTTGTTTGTTCATTGGTGGATGATAGAATGCGGCACAAAAAGGCACAAAGGTCACAAAAGGGAAAACTACTCCAACGCCCTGGCTTTCCATGCTGATCCTTTGTAACTTTTGTGCCTTTTTGTGGCTTGGTAGAATGTGGCGACTCTATGGCGGCTAGTGCGGAAATCATAACCAAACCCGTAGCCGGCGCAATCTCGTTGCGATGGATCATCGGCGCGCGCGACGACCTGATCTGGTTTATCGGATCAGTAGTCTCGAGCTATGCGCTGCTCTTCCTCTACGTGAGCGGAATCCTACCGCTACTGCCGATGGTTGCGATCTGGGCCATCCTGATCGACGCGCCTCATGTTTTTGGCACGTTCTCACGCACTTACTTCGATCGCACGGAAAGAAAGAATCGCGCGCGGCTGCTTTGGGGCTCGCTGCTCTTTTTTGCAATCGGACCGGTGATGGTACTGGCGGGCGCGGGCTTTGTGTTCCTGTTTGTGGCGGCGGTGTGGGCCTACTATCACCTCGTGAAGCAACACTATGGCTTCATGGTGCTGTACAAAAAGAAGAATGGCGACCTGGCGCGTATCGATAACGCGCTCGATCGACTGCTGCTGCTCTTTGCTTTCAACTATCCGTTTGTCGAGTTCATTGCGCGCGATCCGGAAGCGATGGCGCGTGTGCCGGCGGTACTGCGAGGAGGCGTCAACGGACTTTCGAAACTGCTGCTCGGCGCCACGATTCTCATTTTCGCCGTCTGGATTGTTCGCCAGGTGCAACGTACGATCACCGGCGAGCCATTAAACGTTCCGAAGTATCTCTTGCTGGCGGCGGCGATTCCGATGCACTGGATCGTGTTGCTGACGCCCATGCCTCACAAGCCGATCGCGATAGTTGCGATACTAACGATTTATCACAACCTGCAATATCACCGGCTCATCTGGTTTCACAATCAGAAGTACAAGTCGCGTGAGAAATACGGCGCGGCGGAGCTAATCAGTCGCCGGTTGCTCTACTACATCGGCTTCGGAATTATCTTCGGGGTGATTTACCAGGGACCAAGGCAGTTGCTTAACAACCTGGGCTCGTCGTTTGGTGTTCAGCTTGGAGTTTCGTTTCTGTGGGGCTACGCGTTTATTCACTACTACCTTGATTCGAAGATCTGGCGCGTGCGGAAGGACCCGTCGGTTGGTAAGGCATTGAATATGTAGACAGGATTTACATGATGTATCTTGTTGAATCCTGGAACATCTTGTAAATCCTGTCTAAATCAGTCCTCACCGTGTTCGTCGCCGTTGTAATGCAGCACCGTCGATTCGTCGTCAATAATGGTTTCTAAATGAACAGGACGGCCCCAGAGCGTGTAAACGTGCTCGAGCGCTTTGCGGGCGTATTTCATGTCGAGTTCGGTGCCCTCGTAGCGGTGCTTTAGATAAAGCTCGCGGTTGCCGTTGTAATCGCCGTCTTCGACTTGCAAATACGGAAACCCGAAATTCGTCATGTTTGAAACCAGCTGATCCCGCACCTTCTCCCAGCGCTTTTCGGTGATGGTCCACTCTTCCTCGTCGACCAGCTCAAATACAAAAAGATCGAGTTCCTCACACAACTCTTCCGTCAGATAATTGCGCAGAAACGAAACATCATTCTCCAACTCGCGCACTTCGAATATCTTCTCGCGCCCTTCGTTTCCGACGCGGCCAAACTTTTCGCGCTCCTCTTCCGAGGGCTCGTTCCAACGACGCTCGATGTCTTCGTAGATCTTGTAGCCCAGGTAGTAGGGATTTAACTGCCCCTTCTGCGGCGAAACCACGCCTGAATGAAGATTGGCAAACTCGATGTGTTCGTTGTCGCTGAGATCAAGCTCACGCATGATGCGCGCGTGCCAGATACTGGCCCAACCCTCGTTCATGATCTTGGTCTGCATCTGCGGCACGAAATACTCCATCTCCTCGTGCACCATCGCGATCGCATCACGCTGCCAGGGAGCAAGCAAAGGCGAGTTTTTCATGATGTAGAAGAGAAGATCTTTCTCCGGCAGTCGTTCCTTAGGCTTCGTGTCGTCGCTCTCTTTCGCCGGGCTGGCCTGATGCTCGACTTTGTCCAGTAACCAAAGATCGTCGTATCTACCATCTTTCGGCCGGTGCTCCGCGCGTCGCTTTTCTTCCGCAACCGAGATGTCGCGTTTGATGAAGAAATACGGATCGATGTGCTCTTCGATGGCCAACACCGCGTCAAGAAATCTTTCGACTGTCTTCCGTCCATGTTTGAACTCATACTCCATCATTCTCTGCGCGTGAGTAGATACGCTTTCGACCATGCGCCTGTTGGTCTTAGAGAAGTAAGAGTTGTTTTTGAAGAAGTCGACGTGCCCGAGCACGTGGGCAATCACCATCTTGTTCTGAATCGGACTGTTCGTTTCCAGTAAAAAGCCGTAGGACGGATTTGTGTTGATTACGACTTCGTAGATCTTCGACAGTCCGAAGTCGTACATCGTTTTCATGCGATGGTAAGTCTTGCCGAAGGTCCAGTGCGAATAGCGGCCCGGCAATGCGTAGGATCCCACTTCGTACATCACCGTGGCGGGCACGATTTCGAAATTCGTCGGATATGGATCCAGGCCGAAGCGACGAGCAACTTCCCAGATTTGCTCGACGGCTTTCTCGAGCTCTTTTATTTCTTTATCTTCCATAGATCCGTGTTCATTTGTGCAAATCCGCGGCTAAATCTCTCTTCCCGAAAAACTGCTTTAACGCCGGGTAAACATCTTCTTTATCGTCAATCCGCACACCCACAAAACGATCCTTGTGCTGAAGCCGATCCGAGAAAATTGATAGCAGTGCACCTGACGATCGCCTGTAACTCGACGATCCTTCCTCGCCAATCTCACCATAGCCAAACAAGTTGCAGGTCGCGATCAACTCATCCGCGAGCTTAACTGCTTCTTCGTTGTCCGAGTAGTAGTTGTCGCCGTCAGAGAAGTGAAACGGATAGATGTTCCAATCCGCGGGCCGGTAGCGTTGTTTGATGATGTCTAAGGCGAGCTGATAAGCGGAAGAGACGACCGTGCCGCCTGACTCTCCTTGCGTAAAGAACTGCTCCTCACTCACCTCTTTTGCTTCCGTGTGATGTGAGATGAAGACGATGTCGACATTGTCGTACTTCGTCCGCAGAAAACGGACCATCCAGAAATAAAAACTGCGCGCGATGTATTTCTTAAACTCACCCATCGAACCCGAAACGTCGATCATTGCGATGACCACGGCGTTCGACTCGTAACGCATCACTTCTTCCCACGTCTTGAATCTCAGATCTTCTTTCTTGATATCTCCGAAGCGCGCGTTGCCTTCGCGCGCGTTGCGACGAATGTTTTCGAGAATCATGCGACGCTTGTCGAGATTCGCGATCACGCCGGTGCGCCGGATTTCATTGAACTGCGTCTTGCGCGACTGGACCGCTTTCTTCGCCTTTTCTTCGAGATAAGGAAGTTGGAGATCCTCGAAGATCAGTGCGGCGAGCTCGTCGATGTTTACTTCGGCTTCGT
>JAICGZ010000073.1 GCA_025922875.1 Pyrinomonadaceae bacterium | reverse complement strand
CGATTAGCTGGTTCGTACTGGTGCCACTTTGCTTGCGGAAGCGCGGCGAGCGTCGCTTTGATTTGCGCCCCGAGCGTTGGCGAAATGATCGACTCAGTGAGAAAGCGAATGCCCGCGCCTTGTTTCGGACGCTGCTCGTCGAGCGCCGAACGCATTTCACCGACAAACGCAGTCCACGTGCGAATATCTTCGCGAAAAGTCAGCGTTTGTGAACGATCCGGATCGTAAAGACTCAGAATCGAAGCCTGCGTGAAGATGTCCGTAGCACTCGATCCACGCGGAGCCCACACGGGATCTTCGGCCGGATACTCCGTCGGCCGGTTGTTCGGGTGATCCGGATTGCCTTCGATCTTCGTTGGACGTCCTTCATTGCTCCTCACCAGCACCGGCGTGGCGGCGCCGAACAGCGGAGCAGCAGTCGCAAAGAAAAGCGGCTTCCCGGGGACCTGTTCTTCGGGTTTTCTGACGCTGGGAACAATCTTTTCCGGCGGCTGAAACACGCAGCCAGTTAAACCTGCCAACGCGAGCGACGCGCCCATCAATTTGAGAAACGTGCGACGCTCGACCGGGTCGTGCCACTCTTCCGCCTGCTGCGGAAACTCGCGCGCAACAAACTCCCGAAACTGCGGTGTATCAGCTAACTCATCGAGACTGCGCCAATACTTCTTTCCGCCGCGCGCTGTCTCACCATCCTGCAAAGCAAGAATGTGGTCGCGCATCAGCTTAAAATTTATGTGACGGTCGTTGCTCATTCCTTAACGATGGCAAGTCGAACAGCTTTCCAGAATGTGACGGCCCTGAATTTTGTATTCAGCTTTGAGCCGGAAGCCTTGCGCCAGTTGTTCATCGGTGGTGTTTTCAGCGCGCCAGTTCATGTTGTAAATTTCATCGCGTGGGCGCACAAACCTTTCCGGCTCGCGATGACATTCCAAACACCATTCCATTTGCAGCGGCGCGGTCTGGAACATGATCGGCATGTCGTCAACCTTGCCGTGGCAAGTCGAACAGCCGACGCCCTTCTTGATGTGAATGCTGTGATTGAAGTAGGCGTAATCAGGTAGATCGTGTACCCGATCCCATTCGATGGGTGTGCCGGTGCGAAAACTCGCGCGTACTGGTTCGAGATAAGGACTCTCAGCCCAGATCTGCTTGTGACAGTTCATGCACGTCGTCGTCGAAGGCATTCCTGCCGACGCGGACGTTTCCACAGCCGTGTGGCAATAACGACAATCGATACCGTCGTCGCCGACGTGATGTTTATGACTGAACTGGACGGGTTGCTGTCGCTCCAACCATTGGCCGGTGTTCCACGACGAACGATTTAACTCGTTCGCGACCCACAAAGCTGCAACAACAATGAAGAGAGCGCCATAGATCGTAATCTTGGCGAGCGCATTTGTACTGTGATGGAAGATCTGTGGCATCGCCGCAGATTTAAGCGTCGGGGCGGTAGTCAAACCGGTACTCTGGCAGACGAACAGCCCACAAACCTTTCGCACACATAAATGGTTATTGCAAAGTAACGAGGTACTTTACCAAATGGCTGGGGAATTTCAAATTGAGCCGCAAAAAAGCACAAAAAGCACAAAACATGAAATACGGTTCGTGAATAATCAGGCTTGAGGGTGGCTTTAATGGGCGGCTGTGTGATCGCGAGCGAGCATCGCGGCGCCGATCGGTGCTGCGTCGAGACCAAGCTTCGCAGCGACGATCTCGGTGGCTTCAAAGCACGGTTGAAAGGCGCGGCGTTTTACTTCCTGGATGATCGGGTTGAGGATTAGGGGGCCGGCGTCCATAACGCCGCCGCCGAGCACGATTCGCTCGATATTCAGCAGGTTGATAACCGTGGCGACGCCGGTGCCGATGTATTTCCCAGTTCGTTCGATCATCATCAGCGCAAAATCATCGCCTTCGTTTGCCTGATGTGCGACGTCTTCGGCGG
Source organism: Pyrinomonadaceae bacterium (assembly GCA_025922875.1). Taxonomy (GTDB): domain Bacteria; phylum Acidobacteriota; class Blastocatellia; order Pyrinomonadales; family Pyrinomonadaceae; genus PSRF01. The sequence goes on along the minus strand of JAICGZ010000073.1, from coordinate 20,558 downwards.
TGAATGATTTGTTCAAAGCCAGTCGCGACAGAGACGAGGTTGAGTCGCGGTTGAGACGTTCGCGAGCGCGTCGCACAATGCTCGGCGCGGAAGCGACCGTCTCGAGACAGCCGGTGTTACCGCAAACGCATTGAAGTCCTTCAGTATCGATCGTGATATGACCGACTTCACCGGCGAAGCCGGAAGCACCCGTCCAAAGTTTGCCGTTGAGAATTATCGCGCCGCCGATGCCGTTTCCGATCATTATGTAGAAGAGATTGCGACTGCCACGCCCGGCGCCGACTTTGTACTCGCCGTAAGCCGCAGCGTTCGCATCGTTCTCGAGTTCCACGCGCAGACCGGTTGCGCGCGTCAACTCACCGTGAAGATCCTCCACCATGCTTGTCGGGACATCGCGCGGAGCTACTACTCGATCTGTTTGTCGATTCACAAGCCCTGGCAGCGCGACTCCAATCGCTGAAACATTTGCTTGTTGTGAACGAAGCTCTTCGATTATCGCCGCGAGCTGCGCAGCAGTGTTTTTAGGCGTGATATCGCTAACCCTTGCTTCGAGTATGCGGCCCTCGTCGTCAATCAACGCAGCCCGCGCCTGAATGCCGGATACGTTGATACCGATGAAGTTTGTTCGCGCAGTGCTCATAAGCCTGGTAGGCGAAGAATAGTCGAGGGTCTGGAGGCTGTCAAACTGGATGTTCTAAGAGTAGAATTGGGCCGCGAAAAGAACAAAGAATACAAACGGGCTTTAGTCATCTATTTTGGGTCTTTGTACTTCCTACGGCGCTTATGGAAATACGCTCCATACTTCTACCCACCGACTTCAGCGAGTGTGGCAACTACGCTCTCTCCTATGCTGCATCGCTGGCGCGTAGGTTCAAAGCGTCAATCATTTGCATCAACGTGATCGAGCCGATTGTTCCGACTGTTGGTTACTCGGGCATGACCGAACCCCTTCCAATCGCAGACATAACTGAACAACTCGAAGACTCAGCCGAGCGTGAATTGCCGAAGCTGGCCGAGTGCGACGATTGTTCAGGGTTGGATATCGAGGAGCTTGTCGTTCATGGCGAGGCAGCTTCCGAGATCGTGCGAGTCGCGAAAGAGCGTGAGGTTGATCTGATAGTAATTTCGTCGCACGGACGGACGGGCCTGGGACGTATCCTCTTTGGTTCCACGGCAGAGTCAGTCGTGCGGCATGCCCCTTGCCCCGTATTGGTGGTGAAGCCTCCCCAGGAAGCAGAATCAGAACAGTAGTCAATCGTGAGCCCCCCAGTTTATTCTGTCAGCCGTAACGACTGACGATTCCCTGGTTTAATAGTTTGGGTTTTCATGCACCTCGACTTCGTCAACGAACTCTTATACCAATACGGACTTTACGCAGTTTTCATTCTCGTGATGCTCGAGGGTGATATCACGCTGCTTTTGGCGGGCGTGCTTGCGCACAGTGGTTTCTTTGGGGAATACAGTTTTGCCCAGGTCCTGCTTTGGGGAACGGTCGCCGGCTGCACCAGCGATAACCTCGCCTATCTCACGGGCCGTGGTTTTCACGAGGGCGTAAGAGAAGTTCGTTTCTACCGCGCCGCGAAACCAAGGTTGGAAAGGTTGATGAACAAGTTCGGTCCGCTCTCGATTTTCCTCTCCAAATACATTTACGGTTTGCGCTGGGCAGCGTGTGTGTTTTACGGAGTCGGGCGAATGCCCTACCTGCGTTTCCTCGCGCTTTCTTTCGCAAGCTGCTTCGTGTGGGTTTTCGTACTTGCGGGCGCCGGCTACTTCTTCAGTGGCGCGGTGATGCGACTGATTGGTGATTTCCAACGAGTAGGAAAAGTGCTGCTGGTGGTCGTGGTTCTTGGCATTGTTGCGTTTTATCTGACGGAACGTTTTTGGCTCTCGCGAAAGGTTGAAGAGGCAGACCCGGAACGGCTTCAGGAACTCGAACATGCCGCCAGCGAAAAGCTTCAGGATCTGCGACACGAGTTTCAGGAGCACATCCCGTTCAAGTCTCAACGACATAGCGATCACAAGAAGCGGGAGAGTGACGCAGACTGAAAGAATTGCCGATTTCCAATTGCCGATTGCCAATTTGCAACGGTTGAGCGGAATTGTTAATTTGCGTCACGTTATCTGATTCCACAATCGGCAAATTTGCAATCGACAATCGGCAATGATTATTGAGTCTTCCGCACCTCCCCGTGTCGACCTTGCTGGCGGCACCATTGACATCTGGCCTATTTATCTCTTTCATCCCGGCGCAACCACTGTCAATTTCGCCCTTTCACTTAAAGCCCGCTGCCGCATCGAGACGCGAGATGATGGACGAATAGTTTTGGAGTCTCGCGATCGGAAAGTCGCTTTCGAGACAACGCTCTCTGCACTCGAAGACCTGCTACAGGAAGAGCGACTCGAGCTCGTCTCGAAGTTAGTCCACTTTTTTAAGCCAACCACGGGTTTTCACTTGATTGCGGAAAGCGGTGTGCCCGCGGGCGCCGGGCTCGGAGGTTCATCAGCGCTCGCGATTGCCTGTATCGGCGCGTTGAATCGATTAGTTGGGAACCGTTACGAGGAACGTAAGTTTGTGACGATCGCCGCGAACATCGAATCGACAGTGATCAAGGTGCCGGCTGGTTTTCAGGATTACTATCCGCCGCTTTTCGGTTCTGTCTCGTGTGTGCATTTTCGTCCGGATGGAATTGAAAGAGAGCACCTCGACATAAACGCCGAGGAGTTGGAAAAGCGAATTGCGATTTGCTACACGGGTGAGCCGCGTCTTTCAGGAATCAACAACTGGGAGATTTTTAAAAGACACATCGACGGCGATCCGGAGTTGTTTGATCTCTTCGACGGTATTCGTGATTCCGCGCGCAACATGCGTGAAGCGCTCCTCGCAGACGACTGGGGACAAGTCGCGGCGGTGATGAAGAACGCCTATCCGAATCGCAAACGTCTGGCGCCCACGATCACGACGCCGCAGATGGACATGCTCGTCGAGAAGGCGCTGGCAAACGGAGCTGAAGCCGCGAAAGTCTGCGGGGCCGGCGGTGGCGGATGCATTGCGTTTCTATGTGCGGATGGAAGGCGTGCGGACGTTGAAGCCGCGCTGGCCACGGAAGAGGGTGCGGAAGTGCTCGACTGGAAACTCAGCCACGAAGGCCTCGTCATCACCGAACATTAGCCACAGATTCACACGGGAAAAACACGGATCCGGAAAGCTTTCTCAAACCTGCTCCGTGTTTTTTCCGTGTAAATCCGTGTTACCCGCCTTCGGCTCGTTGTTTTGCCGCGGCGGCGACTGCAGCGAGGCGAGCGACTTTTTGTTGGAAGGTCTCGCCGGGAACGGGGCCGGTATCAACTACGCCGCAGTAAGTCGATCGCTTCATGAGTGTGCGATCGGCATTGCCCGTCGGTTTGTGCGCGGGCGCTGACGAAGCAGCGGGCGCGGCGGGCGCCGCAGATGGTTCCGCGGCAGGTGGCGGCGCTTCCTGGTCCGGCGCTAACGTCGTTAGCACCTCCGTGGCTGCTGCTGAAACTTCGCCCCCTTCTTCGGCACGTTGTTTCGCGGCAGCCGACACCGCTTTCAATCTCGCAACCTTTTGTTCAAACGTCTCACCGGGCACTGGTCCAGTGTCTTTAACTCCGGCATATGTCGAACGTCTGAATAGTTGCCGGTTCGGTTGCGCACCTGCTTTGTGTTCCGCGGGTTTTGCCGGGGCTGCCGGCGCAGCAGGCTTCGCGGCTGCAGGCGCCGCAGCCTTTGGTGCTGCCGGCGCTGCGGCTTTCGCCGGTGCGGGTTTCGCGGCGTGACCGTGATCGCCCACTTCAGTTTCAATCATCACGTAGACGCCGCGTTCATCTTTCTTGATAACCGGCAGCGTGCCTCCCGCGGCCTGCAATAACGCCTGTAACTCAGCTTCTACAAACCGGTGCTGTTTATTCGGATCGCGAACGTGACCCAGCGGCGGACCCATGTAGAGAGTGCCGCACGTCTGGCACTTGAAAAGCACATCATCGCCACGCAGATGAATTTCCGCGGCTTCGCCCGCGGTTCGCAACTGCTTCAAGTGACCGTTACAGAGTTTTCCCTTTTCGTTTTTCTCGTTACAAACGGTCTGCGCATTCGTGATTCGCTTGGGGACGGCAATCGTCTCGGTTGCTGACATGTTGGTTGCGCATTGTACACGAACGACAGCCACAGATAGAACACGATCGGCGGGTGTCTAGTCGAACGGGCTGAGAGTGATGTATGCTCTCGCGCGAAAATTTAAGAGGAGAACCGCATGGTTGAGCTGATTCCTTCCCCAGATACCGTGATGCAGATTCTGAAACGCACCGGCGCGTTTCGCGAGGGCCACTTCATTTATCCCAACGGAAAACACTCGCCACACTATTTTCAAATGCCCCTGGCGTTCCGGTATTACGACACGGCTCGCGTTCTGGCAGTAGCCCTGAGTCGAAAGTTTCGACTCGAAAAAGACATTTCCAGCCAACTGCCGAAAGTTTCCATCATCAGTCCGAGCTCAGGCGGGATTCCGGTCGCGTTTGGTGTGCGCGACGCGCTCAACGCCGAACAGATCTATTGGGCTGAACAGGAGAAGGGCGAGCGCATGTTCCGCCAGTACGTGAATCAGGGCGAGGTTAATCCCTGCATCATCGTTGACGACATCATCCGCAGCGGAAATGCGATTGAGGAAACGGTGACACTGGTGAAGTCTCTCGGCGCGAGAATAATCGGCTGCGGCGCCATCGTGCGGTTCGACACAGCCCCAAACGAAATCGAAGATGTACCCGTCAAGTCGCTGATCGAGTTTGACGTCCGCATGTATGAAAAGGAACAAGCTTGCGTGGAGTGCAAGGACGGCGTCACCCCGGAGACGGTGCGGTTCTGAGGGAAAGTGACAAATAATCTCTTTCAGATTTCGTGTCTGTTCGCGAGCGCTTTATCCATTGTGACCTCGTCCACGTATTCGAGGTCGCTTCCCACCGGCATTCCCATCGCGATCCTCGTCACGCGTAGTCCTAATGGTTTCAACAGGCGGCTGATGTAGTTTGCGGTTGCTTCGCCTTCGGTGGTGGGATTCGTCGCGAGGATCACTTCCCTCACCGCTACGCCTTCATTATTTTCCGGTTTCAAACGCGGCAGGAGATTGGCTAACTGCAATTCGCTTGGTCCAATGTGTCGAATGGGGGAGAGGCTTCCGTGAAGCACGTGGTAAACGCCCTTGAAGCTGCGCGTCTTCTCCACCGCCACCAGGCTGTGAGGCTCTTCGACAACGCAGATCATGGAACGATCGCGACTGGGCGACGAACAGAAGCGACACGGATCAACTTCAGTGAGGTTGTTGCAGATCGAACAAAGAATGATCTTTTGCTTAACTTCCCGCAGCGCAGCAATCAGTCGCTCGAGATCAGCTTCCGGCGCGCGCATGATGTGAAAGGCCAGGCGTTGTGCTGACTTGTGCCCAATGCTCGGCAGGCGCCTCAGTTCGTCGATTAGTTTGGTGACGGGCTCGGCGTACTCTAGCATTGTCGATTAACCGAACATATTTCCGAGTCCAGGCGGCAACATCCCACCGAGCTTGCCCTTCATCGCTTCGTCAACTTTACGATTCGCTTCGTTTGCGGCGGCCATGATCATATCCTGCAGCATCTCGACGTCGCCTTCCTTCACCGCTTCGGGATCGATTTTCAGCGCCACGAGTTCATGATTGCCTTTCATCTGCACGGTGACGACACCGCCACCCGCTGAAGCATCGACGCGCAGTTCGTCCATCTCTTTTTGCATCTTCTCCTGCATCTGCTGCGCCTGCTTCATCATCTGTTGAATATTCAGTCCACCCGGAAATTTCATCACGGCCACCTCTCGCAAAAAGTTTGAGTCATGCTAACACCGATTACACAGAATCTTGAAATCAGTGTAATCTGCGTAATCTGTGGAAGAACTTGACCGCGTTCTCGAAGCGCGCATCAACCTCTATTACGATCTTCACCCGGCTCCGATTTCTCCGGCGCCGTTGTTGATTGCACTGCACGGCTACGGCGCAAACAAGCGACAGATGATGCGTGAGGCGCAACTCGTCGCGCCAAAGAATTTCGCTGTCGCTTCCTTGCAGGGATTTCACCAGCACATCAAAGAGCCGCGAGAAGATGGTATGCCACTGCGGTTCGGCTTCGGTTGGTTAACAAACTTCCGCCCGGAAGAATCAGTCACAATTCATCACCGAGCATTACGTGATCTGATTAAGACCTTGAGGGACGAGGGTGTGGCTGATCCGAAGCGCATTTTCCTCATGGGCTTTTCACAATCGTGCGCACTCAATTACCGTTTCGCTTTCACACGTCCCGAATACTTGCGCGGAGTGATCGGTATCTGTGGCGGCATTCCAGGCGATTGGGAAACAAGCACAGTATATCGCCCGGCGCAGTTCGAGGTATTTCATCTGGCCGGGACGCGAGACGACTTTTATCCGCCGGAACGAGTACGGGATTACGAAAGACAACTTAGCTCACGCGCCCGCTCCGTTGTGTTCAAGAGCTATGACGCAGGACACGAAATTGTTCCAGAGATGCGCGATGATGTGGTCCAATGGTTAGCCCGTGCCGCAGATGAACAGTGATTACACAGATCAGGCCGTCGCTCCCGGCGTCGCTGAAGTCGAGCGTGACGTTGAAGCTCGCAGCGCAGTCTTTAAAAAAGAACTCGGCCTTTTCGATCTGGTGCTGACGCAGGTTGTGTTCGTCGTGGGAACATTCTGGGTTGGTTGGGCCGGCAGGCTTGGTCACGAGCAAAACGTATTCTGGATTCTGGCCATCGTTACGTTCTACCTTCCGCTTGCTGCCGCCGTGATTTTTCTAATTCGTCTGATGCCACTGGAGGGCGGTCTTTACCAATGGACCAAGCTGGCGTTCAACGACTTTGTCGCTTTCATGGTGGGATGGAACCTATGGGTTTTTGCCATTTCGATCCTGGCCGGCGTCGGATTGGTGGTGACCACAAACATCTCTTATGCAATTGGACCATCCGCAGCATGGATGAGAAACAATCCGAAAACGATCACGCTGATCCTTTTCATTCTTGTCGCAGCGATGGTCGTAGCCGCGACGCGCGGCCTGGCTCTCGGCAAGTGGGTCCACAATGTAGGCGGCCTGGTCCACCTAATGACTTTCGCTATTTTGATCCTGTTGCCGCTCTTCGCTATTACGAGTGTAATAGCGGGAGAGTATCAGCCCTTCGCGCTTCAGTTTCCCACCTTCTCTGCTTACAACATCAATGTCGCCAGCAAGCTCGCACTCGGTGCTTTGACCGGCTTCGAATACATTGCCATCCTTGCCGGAGAAACACGCGCACCGGCGCGGAACATCGGACGCTCCGTGGTGATCGCGACACCGATCATCGCGCTGATGTTTATCCTCGGTACCAGTTCGGTGCTCGCGTTTGTTCCGCGCGATCAGATTGATCTGATTGGACCAATTCCACAGGTCCTGTCGATCGGATTTCAATCCCTCGGATGGGTGGGGACAATCGCGTCCATTGCAATTCTCGGTATCACCGTCAGGACGATAGCTCTGATGAGTATTTACTTTGCGGGCAACACGCGTCTGCCGATGGTCGCCGGCTGGGATCGATTGTTACCCGCATGGTTTAGCCGGTTGCACCCGAAGTACAAAACGCCGATTAACTCGATTCTTTTTGTGGGCGTAGTAACGCTGGTGCTCGGTCTGCTTAGTTTGACGGGCGTGCATGCGCAGGAAGCATTTCAACTGATAGATAATGCCGGCGGGGTTTTCTACGCGTTGACGTACCTCGTGCTGTTTGCGATTCCGTTGGTTGGAATGAAGGCTATTGGCGTCAGAGCGCCTTTGTGGCTGAAGATCGCGTGCGCGTCGGGCTTCATTGTTACTCTGATCTATATTCGTTTCGCCATAGTTCCGATTACGGACGTGGAAAGTCCCCTATCGTTTGCTTTGAAGATTATCGTCACGGTATTGGTAGCGAATGCTGTCGGCGTCAGTATTTATGTCCTACGCAAACGAAAGTAAGCCGGTCGCGATCGTTAACTGTTCGCAGCTCGTGACGCTTGCGGGACCGGCGCGTCCGCGCGTTGGGCCGGAGCTGCTTGCACTCGGCATTGTTTCGCGTGGCGGATTATTCGTTCGCGATGGATTGATCGAGCGTGTTGGAACGAGCGCGGAGATCGAGGCGTCGATCGATTCGAGCACGACAGTGGTGGATGCCGGTGGACGTGTTTTACTTCCAGGCTTTGTCGATGCGCATACTCATCCTGTCTTTGCGGGAACGCGTGTTGACGAGTTTGAAGAACGAAGCAGGGGAGCTACGTATCAGGAGATCGCTGCGCGCGGCGGCGGGATTCAATCCACGGTTAATCGAACGCGAGCGGCTGGTGTCGATGAGTTAGTTGCGACTGGGCGCCGTTATGCGGATTGGTTTCTGCGTGGCGGAACGACGACAGTGGAAGCCAAGTCGGGTTACGGCTTGTCGCTGGAAGACGAACTCAAGATCCTGCGCGCGATTAAGCGCCTGGATGACGAAACTCCTTTACGCTACGTGCCGACGTTTCTCGGAGCGCACAGCGTCCCACCGGAATATCGAGCGCGACGTGATGAATACGTTTCGCTGATCATTGAAGAGATGTTGCCGCAAGTTGCGCGGCAGAAGCTGGCTGAGTATTGCGACGTGTTTTGCGAGGAGAAAGTATTCACTGTGGACGAATCGTGGAGGATTCTTTCTGCCGCGCGTTGTCACGGACTCGGCCTCAGGATGCATGCCGATCAGCTTTCGCTCTCTGGAGGCGCAAAACTCGCCGCCGAATTAGGAACAGTTACGGCCGACCATCTCGAGCACACGGACGCCGCGGGCATGGAAGCGCTGAAACAAGCTCACGTTCAGCCAGTGCTCTTGCCTGGTTCGGTTTATGCGCTCGGCTCATCTCGTTATCCGGCCGCGCGCGAAATGATCGATGCCGGGCTGGCGGTCGTGCTTGCGACCGACTTCAATCCCGGCTCGTCGCCAACGCCGTCGATGACGATGATCCTGTCGCTCGCCGCAACGCACATGAAGATGACGCCTGCCGAAGCGATCTCAGCCGCTACCATTAATGCCGCTTACAGTTTGAACCGCGGCGACAAACTCGGGTCACTCGAGCCGGGCAAGATCGCTGACTTCGTGATTCACGATGCAGAAGACTATCGTGAGCTTGGGTACTTCTTCGGCATCGAGCACCCGTGGCGCGTTTATGCTCAGGGTAAATTGAGCCACGGATCACACGGATAAAATCCGGATCGCAATCCGTTTTATCCGTGTTCAAATTTACCGGTTGACGGTTGCGCCTTGGTGTCTTATGATTCGCGCAACACTGGAAAGGAGGTGATTCAAAAATATATGAGTTCTAATCACAGTGAGGTGGCTGCGGCCTGACCTCTGAACCAGCTAACTCGTTAGGATTACGGTTCAGTAGTCTCACTGCATAGTGCTCCTCCTTTCTGGAAGCTGCACACAGTCAGCCACAGGCCAATCCCAACAGTTCACCGAAGCCGTCCACGATTTCGATCGTGGACGGCTTTTAATTTGGTGTTGGAGATGGCGAGGCAGATGGAGACGGTGATGCTGCGGGGCGTTGTTCAGACGCGGGGATGACTGCTGGGTTTGGAGTATCGGGCGATGAGTGCAAGTGGATTGCTTTCCACGCCGTGCCGAATCGTTTGAACACCAGCGTCATACGGCCGGTAGCAGTTTCCGGCGTGCCTTTGTAGTTTTGCGATTGCGTCCACTGGCAAGTGACCACAGCGCCATCTCTGCCTAGCATCGTGACTGAGACGTCACGCACATCAAGCTTCACGTCCTTGATTTCAGGATATGAGCTCTCGCGGTTCTTGCGCACCTGCTCCCAACCCTTTGTGACAGTGCCGTTGTAATTGAACAGATTCAGACGCGGAGAATTCCAGTAACTTCCCATCACCTCGTTAACGTTCGCGTGCCTGATTCCGTCGAGCAGGTTGTTGAATGCCGCGAGCACGCCTTCGGATCCAGGCGTCTCGGCAGCCGGCGGCTTTGCCTGGTTTGTGTTCGTGGTGCGTGGGCGTTCGGTCGTGGGTGACGAGTTTGTGTTCTGGGCAACAACAACTCCGCACGTTAAAACGAGAAGGACAAGAAAACGCATGATTGAATCTCCATTTGTAGCGGCGACCCTCCGTGGCCGCCCGTTGTCGGACCATTAAAACCACGGCAGGCCGCTTCTCAAACGCTGAACCGACCGATCACGACCAAGCAGTTCGAAGATCTCGAACATCGATGGCCCAACGCCCTGCCCGGTTAACATCGCGCGCGATCCGTTTATCAACAAACCTGGCTGCACACCCGCCTCGTCTGCAAATGCGCGCAACGCTGCTTTTGTCGTTTCCGCGTTGAACGGCTCGACCTCTTCCAGCTTGTTCGCGAGACCGCTCAGGAGTTCGCGCAGACGCGGCTCCTTTCGCAAATTTTTGTTAACGACAGCCTCTTCAAAATCGAAGTCGTCGGAAAAGTATGCACGCCCCTGCGAAGAGAAATCCTTCAACGTGAAAAAGCGCTGGCGAATCAAGTCGATTGTCTTGCGGAACCACGCGCTGTCCTCGTCATCATACTCTTCCCGCCAGAGTTTGTTCGCACGAAGTTCGGTCTTGACCATTGGAAGCAATTCGTCGAGCGGCATCGTGCGAATGTACTCAGCGTTCATCCACAGCGCTTTGTCGTCAGTCCAGCGACTCGCATCATTCTCGTGAAAGTTGAAGATCGCGTTCGCACGCCCGATTCCTTCCAGAGAGAAACACTCGATCAGCTCCTCTTCACTGAGTATCTCCTTCCCTTCGGGCGGCGACCATCCAAGCAGCGCAAGAAAGTTACGAAAGGCCGCCGGCACAAACCCGCGATCGCGGTAAGTAGTGAGTGAAACGACTTCGCCGTGCTTGCGTTTCGAAAGCTTGCTTTTGTCAGGAGCGAGTATCAGCGGCAGATGCGCGAACTGAGGCGCCTTCGCACCGAGAGCCTCGTACAGCAAAACCTGCTTGTGTGTGTTGGTGAGATGGTCTTGCCCGCGAATCACGTGTGTGATTCCCATCAATATGTCATCGATGACCACCGAAAGGTTGTAAAGCGGATGGCCGTCGGAACGAAGCAGGACGAGGTCTTCGATCTCTGCATAACTGCGCTCCTGTGCTCCGTAAACGATGTCGTCAAATCTTGTCTGGCCTTCATTCGCCACTTTCAAACGTATAGCGAATGGTTCGCCGGCCGCGGCACGGCGGTCTGATTCCTCTTTCGGCAGATCGCGATAAGGATTACTCCGCTGGTCCAGACCTTCGGTGGCCTGGACACGCGCGCGCTCGGCGATGCCTTGCTTCACGTCTTCGTCGTCGTACTGCTCTTTCGGAGTGAAGTCGCGATAGGCCTTACCTTCTTCGACCAGGCGATTGGCTGCGCCCCTGTGTTGCGGCGCATTTGCTGACTGGAAAACGAGGTCTTCATCGTAATCGAGTCCGAGCCACTCGAGTCCTTCGATAATCGAGCGTGTTGATTCTTCGGTTGAGCGTTGGAGATCCGTGTCTTCGATACGGAGTAAAAACTTTCCCCCGACTTTGCGTGCATAGAGCCAATTGAAGAGTGCGGAGCGTGCGGCGCCAATGTGCAGGTAACCGGTTGGCGATGGAGCGAAACGGACGCGAACAGACATAAAGTTTTCAAGCCACAAAGAAGCACAAAAGGCACAAAGATCCAAGCCGAATCGTTTGTGCTTTCTGTGCTTCTTTGTGGCTTTTTAAATCTGGCGGAGATGACAGGATTCGAACCTGTGAAGGGCTTTTGACCCTTAACGGTTTAGCAAACCGCCGCCTTCAGCCACTCGGCCACATCTCCGTGCCGTAATTCGGCGAAGACCAATTCTAGTCGCGAGGCGCAGATTGTCAAGGCGCTTCATCAACGGCAGTTTCTTCCGCAAAGGCGTAAAGGGGGCAAAGAAAAACCACGAAGCCGGGCTAACCTCTGCGCCTCTGCCCTCTTTGCGCCTTTGCGCGAGAAAACCGCTTGACGTTTCTACGATGGCAGAGTACTTTATATCGCCAAGCACGAACACGGTAATGCTGCAGTCCGTACATAGAAATGTTAATGATTGGAGTACAATGCGGCCACGATGATGCTTCTTGAGAGTATTAACTCACCAGCCGACCTGCGCGCTCTAACACTCGATCAGTTACGAACAGTCGCCGACGAAATTCGCACCTACATTCTCGAGACAATGTCTCGAGTTGGGGGTCACACAGGTGCGTCACTCGGCGCGGTCGAATTAGCAGTCGCACTGCACTATGCCTTCGACACACCGCGAGATCGACTGGTGTGGGACGTCGGACACCAGGCTTATGCGCACAAGATCCTGACAGGCCGTCGGGAGTTACTCCCAACCATCAAGCAGTACGGCGGCATCAGCGGTTTCCTTAGACGAGACGAATCGGAGTACGACACGTTTGGAGCAGGCCACGCTTCCACGTCGCTTTCCGCCGCGCTCGGAATGGCGATCGCGCGCGACAGAAAAGGCGAGGATCACCACGTCGTCGCGTTGATTGGCGACGCTTCGCTCGCCGGCGGCATGGCGATGGAAGCCATAAACCAGGCTGGTCATTTGAAGAGCAGGCTGATCGTCCTGCTCAACGATAACGAAATGTCGATTGCGCCCGCGGTTGGCGCGTTGACCGGTTACCTGAATCGCATACGTGGCGCTCACGGGTATCACCGGTTCAAAGATGAAGTCGAAGAAAAGTTGTTGGCGATTCCTTCGGTTGGTGAGCGATTACATCACGCGGCGAAGACAGTGAAGGACGTGATCGCGGCAGCCGTGTTGCCCGGAGCTTTGGTCCACGAGCTCGGTTTCAAATACATCGGATACGTTGACGGACACAACCCGCGCGCACTCGTCGCAGCTTTGAAGGAAGCCAAGCAGATCAAAGATGGCCCAGTGATTGTCCACGCGTTGACGACGAAGGGAAAAGGCTTTCCGGAAACTGAGCCTGACTACTATCGCTGGCACGCAACCGGCCCCTTTGATCTAAAAACCGGTAAACCGCACAAAAGCTCCGCCAAAGCGCCGACCTACACCGCCGTATTCGGCGATACGCTGGCACAGTTGATGGAAAAAGATCCGAAGATCGTCGCGCTAACTGCCGCGATGCCCGACGGCACCGGCGTTTGTACGGCCCTCGAGAAGTTTCCGGATCGATCTTTTGACGTTGGCATCGCGGAGCAACACTGCGTCACTTTCGCGGCCGGAATGTCGTGCGAAGGACTCACCCCCGTTTGCGCGATCTATTCCACTTTTCTACAGCGTGGTTTCGACCAGGTGGTACATGACGTTTGCATTCAGGATCTCAACGTCAAGTTTTGCCTGGATCGCGGTGGTATTGCCGGAGGCGATGGACAAACGCATCACGGGCTGCTCGATATCGCCTATCTGCGCCCGGTTCCCAACATCATCTTGATGGCTCCTAAAGACGAAGGCGAGATGCGCGACATGATGCTCACTATGATCGAGCACACGGGACCGGCTGCGATGCGTTACCCGCGCGGAAACGGCGTCGGGGCTCCAATCGATCGCGAGCCTGAACTTCTCGAAATCGGCAAGGGAGAGATATTGCGTGACGGAGGCGAGATCGCGATCGTCGCTTACGGCTCGATGGTCCATCCATCTCTTGCTGCCGCCGAGCGCCTCGCGAAAGACAGAATTGAAACCACCGTCGTTAACGCAAGGTTCGTGAAGCCGCTTGATACTTCCTTGTTGCTGGCGTTGGCCCGAACAAAACGGCTGATCGTTACAGTTGAGGAAGCATACCTCGCAGGCGGGTTCGGGTCGGCGGTGATGGAGTTGCTCGAAGAGAACGGCCTGCAAGACAAAGTCAGAGTCGTAAGAATGGGAATTCCGGATCGCTTGATTACTCACGGTGACGCAAAATTGCTCCTGGCGAAATACGGGCTCGATGCTGACGGCATTTACACTCGAGTAAAAGACAGCATCGAGGTGCTGGATGATCGACGAGCCAAGGCGCGAAGAGGCGTCTCGTAGACGGGCACAATCTCTTCGCAAAAAGATCGCAACAACCCGCCGCGTTGTTTCCGTGCACCAAATCGGAAGGTTTTCGGTCTTCTCACGCCGAAATCCTCCCCGAATTCTTGCGTAGTCCCCGTGGCCTCGTGATTGCAATAGTTTTCCGAAAGACCAGCACTCCCCGAACATTGCGTTTGAAGCATGGAAGTAAACGGATTCGATAGATCGGTAGAAGACTGGAGACTGCCGCAACCGCATTTTGACGACGAGCGAACTCTGCTGTCGGCGCGGCCGGTTGTACCTCTGGAAATAATCGAAGCGAGAATGGCGAACCGCAGGTACTGGCTACTGGCGGGCGCTTTGGTCATCGCCATGATACTCGGCGCAGGTTCAGCTCTGTTCGCGTCGTATCTCAGATTTAGGAGTGTTCCCGAAACGGCCAACGAGATCCCGCAAGAAGAGATTATGCCGGCGCCAGTGGCTGTAGCGGAGAGTGTGCCGAGTGAGTCAACTGTCACCGAGGAAACTGCCGAAGAACCTGCGGAAGAACATGAGGCCGTCGCTGTCGAGCCGAAGAAAGAATCGCGCAGAACTGTAGTGAAGCGTACTCCAGCCCTCGTCGGACCGCGCAACGAGTCAAAGGTTGACGAAGACGAAGGAGACGAAGACGAAGAACTCAATCGGATTCGAGAAGCGGTCCTTTACGATGAATGGCAGGAAAGACGTGCGCGGCGTGTGAGACGCGAGCGCCGCAGACTCGAGCGCTACAATCATCGTGATCTCTCAAACCTCGACGAGATCTTCGAAGGCCGTAAGAAACCACGACAGGATTTTCAAAATTGAAAATCTTGTAATCGTATCTAACGTTGTGGCATTATCACCGAAAGCGATCAGACTGTTCGCTTGCCTTGTTTCAACTCACATTTATAGCAACCCGACACTTTGATTCTTAACGGTTCTATATTTCGCGCGATGCGGCGCGAGGAAATATGGTGAATCTTTATGACCAGGCAGATGTTTCGTGAGCGGGAGTGTATTCACCGGGACGAAGGCGCGGAGGGTGATTTCTACAATGGGGCATTTTACCTTCAAGCTTTGCAGCGACTGCGTGTCGATCAGGCGGTTAAAGTCGCCAGCAAGGTGAGTTCATTCTTTTGGTCCGATGCGCCACAGATTGTTGTATGGCTCTGCCATGATTGCGCGGGCGAACTTCGTTTGAATGATACACCGCGCGCCGTTATGCCGGCTTCACGACGTGCCTAGACAAGTTACAGGATCATGTTAATCATGTCCCTGTAAATGAAGCGTGAGCGCATAGATAAACTTCTCGTCGACCGCGGCCTCGCTGAATCGCGCACAAAGGCCCAGGCCATGATCATGGCCGGTGTTGTGCTGGTCGATGAACAACGCGTCGACAAACCTTCCCAACAGTTCGATACAAATTCTTCAATTCGCCTTAAGGGCGGTGACGATCCGACAAGCCGTTACGTCGGGCGCGGCGGCTTGAAGCTGGAGGCCGCGCTGCATCAGTTTCAGCTCGACGTCACCGGACTGACGTGTCTCGACGTCGGCGCTTCAACAGGCGGATTCACGGATTGCCTGCTGCAACACGGCGCAAAGCGCGTGGTCGCTATTGACGTCGGTCATAACCAGATCGACTGGCGACTACGCAACGATCCGCGCGTCGAGGTCAGGGAAGGTGTCAACGCCCGACACTTACAGCTCGAGGATTTTAGCGAGAGATTTGATTTAGCAGTGATGGACGTGTCTTTCATCTCGGCGACGAAAGTTTTACCTGCGATCGTGCCGTTGTTGATCGACGGTGGTTCCATCATTACGCTCATCAAACCACAGTTCGAGGTAGGTCGAGGCGAGGTCGGAAGCGGTGGGATTGTGCGCGACCCCGAAAAGCGGTCGCGGGTGGTCGAGGAAGTTAACAATGCCGCCGCCGCACTCGGCCTCGAGGTGATAAACGTGATCGACTCGCCCATTCAGGGTGCGGAAGGCAACGTCGAATTCCTGGCGTTGTACAAAGCTTAAAATTTGTTTTCGCGCAAAGTCGCAAAGGGCGCAAAGGTAGCCACATAGGAAATTCTTTGCGGTCTTCCTTTGCGTTCTTTGCGCCTTTGCGCGAAAACATCTTTTCAAAGGTTGAACTCGGAACACACCCATGCGTATCATCCCGCTGATTTAACGCTCCCACTTCGAACCAATGTCATCAATCAAGCGGATAGGCATCGTCCTTAAACCGCATCAACCCGAAGCCCTGAAGACAATCTGCGAGCTGGTAGTTTGGCTTGCTGAGCGGGGCATCAAGCTGGTTGGTGGTCCGGAAATCGAGCGCGAACGGATCGAACATCAAACCGGCTGCTCCGTTGACGAGATCAACCCTGAAAAGCTGGCCGGCGATGTCGACTTGATGCTCGTGCTCGGCGGCGACGGCACGATGATCGCAAGCGCGCGCATGATTGGCGACCAGGAAGTTCCTGTCCTGGGCGTTAACTATGGCGGACTCGGCTATCTCGCGGAGTTTCGCATTGAAGAGCTTTACACCGCGCTCGAATCGATCCTCGCTGGAAATTACCGGCTTGATAAACGCGTGATGCTCGCGGTTGAGTTGCAGCGCGGTGATACTCCGGTAACAAGCAATCGTGTACTGAACGACGTCGTTATCAACAAGTCGGCGCTGGCGCGAATTATCGAAATCGAAGCGTATCTCAACCGCCAGTTTGTCAATTCGTTCAGGGCGGATGGTCTGATCGTTTCCACTCCAACCGGTTCGACCGCTTACAATCTTTCCGCGGGTGGACCAGTGATTTTTCCGTCGATGAATGCGATAGTGATAACTCCGATTTGTCCTTTCACGCTTTCAAATCGCCCGATTGTTGTGCCCGATAGTGCCGAGATTGAGTTACGGTTGAAAACAGATCACGAAGAGGTGGCGTTGACGCTCGACGGGCAGGTGGGTTTTCCACTCAAGGTGGAGGATCGCGTTTTAATTCGAAAGAGCCGCACGACTTTCAATCTCATTCAGCCCAGCAACAGAAACTACTTCGACGTCTTGCGCGATAAGCTACGTTGGGGTCGTTAACAGTAAAGACTAAAAACCATGCCTGATAAAAACAATCGAGTGGATCGCGACGCGTTCGAACGTAGGCTGGCAACCGACCTCGACGAAGAGACTCCGGATAAACCGAAAGGCATACCGCTTCACACCAAGATCCTTATTGGCCTTGCGGTGGGAGTCATTGCCGGTGTGGCTGTGAATCGTCTCCTGGGCGGCGATCATCCGACTGTTGTTTGGATTGTAGACAACATCACGCAGCCGGTGGGCCAGTTGTTCTTACGACTACTGCTGATGATCGTTGTCCCGCTTGTGTTTTCTTCACTCATCGTTGGTGTTGCCGGAATCGGCGACATTCGCAAACTCGGGCGCGTTGGTCTCAAATCGTTTGGCTACTGCCTGGTCATTTCAGCGATCTCAGTTGCGATTGGTATTACGCTCGCGAACACGATCAGACCCGGCACCAGAGTCGATCCGAATACTTCCGCGGCTTTACAGCAACGTTACGCCACGGACGCTACAAAGACTGTCGAAGCTGCACAGCAGGCGAGCAGCGCGACAACAAAGCCTCTGATGTCCGTAGTGGAAACGATTGTTCCGAAAAACCCATTTTTCGCGGTCTCAGGTAAAGAAGATCCGAACATGCTTCACATCATGTTCTTCGCCCTCGTGATCGGTATTGCTATTACTCTTCTTCCAATGACCGCAACGGCGCCAGTGCTAAGCGTGCTCCAGGGTATTTACGAGATCACGGCAAAGGTCATCGAGATGATCATGAAGTTCGCGCCTTACGCAGTTGCGTGCCTGCTCTTCAACAACACCGCCCGCTTTGGTTTGGACCTGCTTCAGGCGCTCGCGTGGTTCGTCATCACAGTGTTGCTCGGCTTGTCGCTGCACATGTTTGGTGTTTATTCACTCTCGATCTATTTCCTGTCGCGCCTCTCGCCGCTGGAATTCTTCAGGCGCATCAAGACCGTGATCCTGACGGCGTTCTCTACGTCATCTTCAAATGCGACGCTGCCGACCGCGCTTCGAGTTTCAGAACAAAACCTGGGAGTGCCCCAGGAAATTAATAGCTTCGTGCTGACTGTCGGTGCTACGGCAAATCAGAACGGCACGGCTCTCTACGAAGGCGTGACGGTCCTGTTTCTGGCCCAGCTTGCCGGCGTGGATCTGAGCCTGGGCCAGCAGTTGATGGTGGTCTATCTGGCAATCCTCGGTGGGATCGGAACGGCTGGTGTTCCTTCGGGATCGATACCGTTCATCATCGGAGTATTGGTAACGATTGGCATTAATCCGGCGTTGATCGCCATCATCCTGGGAGTCGATCGTTTGCTGGACATGTGTCGTACGACTTTGAATGTTACAGGCGATCTTACGGCAGCGACTTACGTGGCCCGTTCAGAAGGTTACGAATTATTGAAGCCCCACGAGCCTGCTCTGGTTCACGCCGGAATGCCGATCGCGGATCGTGGCATGGATTGAACTTTTTAGTAACAGCCACGCCACAATCTACGCATACAGCAGGCGTTAAAATCTTCCACTTCCGAAAACGAGGTATAGGACCATGGTTTTTCCGCTGTATGACGATAACACCGGCAGGCTAAGAACTCCCTTTGTCAACTACGCATTCATCGCGGCCAACATTTTTGTCTTCGTTGTTTTGCAGCAGCTTGGAAGCGATACGCAGTTCACGTACGCGTTCTCGACCGTGCCCTATGAGATTGTCACTGGCACTGACGTAGTTACTCCGCCTCGTATACTCGAGCATCCAGTGACGGGCCAACGAGTAGAGATTCCGGGCCTTGGTGAAACACCGCTCTCAGTTTACCTGACGCTATTTACCTCGATGTTCATGCACGGCGGCATCGCGCATATCGCGGGCAACATGCTCTTCCTTTGGATCTTTGGCGACAACATCGAAGATCGTTTGGGCCACGTAAAGTATGCGATTTTCTATTTGCTTTGCGGATTGCTCGCTTCGCTGGCCCACGTCTTTACGACCGCTGCATTCGCCAGCCAGCAAAGTAGTATGTTGGTTCCGAGTCTCGGCGCTTCGGGTGCGATCTCGGGAGTTTTGGGTGGTTACCTTCTGCTTCATCCCTCACGACGTGTGACAGTGATCCTGTTCCGTTTTCTCACCGACGTTCCAGCGTGGGTGGCAATCGGGATATGGTTCGCGTTCCAGTTGATTAGTGGACTCGGCATGCTCGGCGGCGGCTCGCAACAGGGCGGTGTTGCCTACGCGGCGCATATCGGCGGCTTCATCGCCGGACTGGTCCTGATCAAATTTTTCGATATCGGACACAGGAACCGCGCGGCTGCCTATTAATTTCTTCTCTGTGCAACCTCTGTGTCCTCTGTGTCTCTGTGGTAGCTTTTCTCCAACCGCAACTAACCATAGAGACACAGAGAACACAGAGGTTGCACAGAGTTATCTCTTTGTGGTTAAGATCGTGACCCGATGGCCATAACCGAACGCCCACTGCCGCCGCCAAACCAGCAATGTCTCGACATTCAATCGACGCCACGCGCGGAGATGAACCTGTTTCCGCTGGACACGTTTCCTTACGAGTTTCCCGGCAGTGAAATCAAGATCAATTTTGAAATCACGGAGTTCACGGCTATCTGCCCGTTCTCCGACTTCCCCGACTTCGCCACCATCCGGATCACGTACGTTCCGAACGAGCGTTGTATCGAGCTCAAGAGTTTGAAGCTCTACATAAACTCCTTCCGGAACGTAAAGATCTTCCACGAACACGTAATCAACATCATCCTGGAAGACTTCGTCGCCGCGTGTGATCCGCTGAGCGTAGAGATCGAAGGCGACTTTCACGTCCGCGGAAACATCAAGACGGTGGTGCGAGCTGCTTACGTCAAATCTTAAAGGACAGGATTACAAAACTGGATCCTGTAAATTCTGCAAATCGCGGGTCTATAAACGGGTTGTGGCGGCGTTATCGGAGCCTTCCGCGGAATGTGTTTGCCATCGGCTTCGTCAGCCTGCTCAATGATGCTTCCAGCGAGATTATTTATCCGCTGCTGCCGGTTTTTTTGGCCACGAGTTTAGGCGCTTCCGCACGTGCAATCGGCGTCATCGAGGGACTTGCCGAATCGATGTCGAGTCTCCTGAAACTGTTTGCAGGCTATCTCAGCGACCGTCTCGGAAAGCGGAAGTTGCTGGTTGTCGCAGGTTACTCGCTCGCATCGTTGGCCCGGCCTCTTTTGGCTTTTACTAATACGTGGACGCAGGTGCTCGCGATCCGTGTAACCGATCGTATAGGCAAAGGAGTGAGGACGGCGCCGCGCGATGCGATGATCGCCGACTCGGTGGAGGTCGGGCAACGTGGAATTGCTTTCGGGTTCCATCGCGCGATGGACCATGCCGGCGCTGTCATCGGCCCGCTGGTTGGATATTT
>JAICGZ010000072.1 GCA_025922875.1 Pyrinomonadaceae bacterium | reverse complement strand
TGTGGTCCGGTCTGGCCGGTGATGCCGGTTGAACCTTGGGGCCCGGTCTGGCCAGTGATACCAGTCGCGCCGTGTGGTCCGGTCTGGCCAGTGATACCAGTCGCGCCGTGTGGTCCGGTCTGGCCGGTGATGCCCGTTGCACCTTGCGGTCCGGTCTGGCCAGTAATACCAGTCGCGCCGTGTGGTCCGGTCTGGCCAGTAATACCAGTCGCGCCTTGCGGTCCAGTCTGGCCAGTGACACTGATACCGGTTGCACCTTGCGGTCCGGTCTGGCCAGTGATGCCCGTCGCGCCTTGAGGTCCGGTCTGGCCGGTGATGCCGGTTGCGCCTTGCGGTCCGGTCTGGCCGGTGATACCGGTTGCACCTTGCGGTCCGGTCTGCCCAACCACCTGACTGAGTGCGAGGTAATTCCAAGTAGGGCCAGGAAATCCCGTTGGTCCAGTTGGCCCGCCGATACCCGTCTCTCCGGTCGCCCCCGTCGAGCCAACAAGTCCAATCAATCCTGTTGGACCAGTGGGTCCTGATAAGCCGGATGCGCCAGTCGGGCCAGTTGCTCCCGATGCGCCTGTTGGGCCGGTCGGACCTGACGGCCCAGATGGGCCAGTGGGTCCTGTCGGTCCTGCTTCTTCTATATCCACGGTCTTCTTAGGCTTGTCTTTTCCGTCGGGCGTTTTTCCTTTGGCCATTCGGCGACCTCTGAGTTGCTGCGACCCCGTATGAGTGCGGATAAAACACTACCTATGTTGGTTGTTACTATTCAGGATGACCTTGCTTGGTGCAGCATTCTTACTGTCGCGTGGCTTTGAGTCAAGTAAGTTTGGTATTTTCTCCGCCTGTGCCAGTGCGAGTCGAATGCTGATTTCAATAATCTCACGCGAATAATCGATACATTTTTCAGCGCACAGTAATTATAAGGAGACGATCGAATGCGAATATTTGTCCTGGGGCTGCCGCACACGGTGACATCGCCAAGGTTCTGTTCGTGCGCCTACACAATGAAGGTCTGGAACCTGTGCCGGATGATGAAGGACCGTGGTCACGAGGTGATACATCTGGGAAACGAGACATCGCATCCCGTTGCTGATGAGAACGTCGCAGTGACATCCTTTGAACATTGGAGTCAGGTCTACGGCCATCCGGGAATAGGCTTCTTCGACTTTTCCGAAGACACACCTGAGCGACAGGAGTTCAACCGCACATTCGCCGGCAACATGCGCCGCGCTCTCGAGGAACGCGTAGGCGATCGCCACGACGCGATCATCTGCATCACCTGGGGTGGCCCCCAACACG
The DNA here is from genome assembly GCA_025922875.1 of Pyrinomonadaceae bacterium. GTDB lineage: Bacteria > Acidobacteriota > Blastocatellia > Pyrinomonadales > Pyrinomonadaceae > PSRF01. The sequence continues at coordinate 21,367 of JAICGZ010000072.1, read as the reverse complement.
CAGCGACGAGTTCCTTGAAACCATACGCCTTCGTTGTCGAAAGTGGAATCGGTTACCAGTTTCCAGTCGCCGACTTTCGTGTCTTTGAGTCTTACGCATGGCTGCACACGTTGATGGGGCGTGATGGTCTTCTGCAGGGCGGGACGTGGTATTGGTCCGTTATCCCCAACGCATTCGATCCGGAGATGTTCGAGTATCGTGCTGCTCCGGATAGTTATTTTTTGTATTTGGGACGTCTTACCGATGACAAAGGCGTGGCGCTGGCGGTTGACGTCGCTCGCCGTGTGGGTCGCAAGTTGAAGATCGCAGGGCAGGGAGATCCTGAGCCTTTCCTTCTCGATGCACCGCATGTTGAATACCTTGGACCAGTCGGCGTTGAAGACCGGAAAGAACTGCTGGCGGGCGCCGCCGCGCTGCTGTGTCCGACGTATTACGTAGAGCCGTTCGGCGGTGTTGCCGTTGAAGCGCAGCTTTCCGGAACGCCGGTTATTACGACCGACTGGGGAGCGTTCACCGAAACCGTCATCCCCAATGTCACTGGTTTCCGGTGTCGTACGATCGATCACTTCGAATATGCAGCGCGTAACATCGATCAGATCGATCCGGCCGCGTGCCGGAAATGGGCGATGAATTACTCACTCACGTCAGTTGCCGTAATGTACGAGGAGTACTTTCAGATGCTGCTGAACCTGAAACGCGAAGGATTCTACACGCCACATCCTCAGCGACCGCACATGAATTGGCTGCGAAGGTCATTTCCTCAAAAAGCCACTGAAGATTTTCACAGTGGCCCACACTGTGCACCGCCCTCACCTGATGTGTGGGAAGTGGCGCAGCAGCGTGAACGCGACTGGTGGGGCACCGAGCCTAATCCGCGTTGGCAGGAAGAGATCGGTAAACAGCAAACGTACGCGCGGCTGATGGGGTTGCCGCATGATTTGAACATGGGCAGTAAGACGATCCTGGATGTAGGTTGTGGGCCAGTCTCTATGCTTTTGCGAGCGACGCACGGCGGTGCTGCCGGAGTTGATCCGCTATTGATGTCAGAGGAGACGAAGGCGAAGTATGCTCAGGCCGGCGTCGCGCTCTACCACGCGAAGGCGGAAGATTTTAAACCGCCTAAACGTTTCGACGAGGCGTGGATGTACAACTGCCTCCAACACGTAGATGAGCCGAATAAGGTGATGGGTATGCTGTTGCAATCCGCCGGTAGTGTAAGGATCTTTGAATGGATTGATATGACACCGGATCCCTCACACCCACATACATTGAGGGTTGAACAATTCGAAAGGTGGATTCCGCCGGACCAGTGGACTTATTCGATTTGGAATGTCGGTGAGCTGCGTTTCGGCCACGCGTCCGGCCGCTATATCGCTATCCACGCCACGAAGATCTAGCCACAAAAGGCACAAAAAGCACAAAATGATTTTCAGATAGCTCTTCCTATTTTCGTGCCCTTTGTGCTTTTGTGGCTTTACTAGCGGGGGAATTTTTTTATCTGGTCCGGTATGGTGGCGACGGGGAAGAGGGTGATGGTTTCACTACCGGCGGCGACTTTGAAAGTTTGTGAGCCGGCAACTGATCTCAATCGTTCTGGTAGAGTCTTCTCGTCCACCAACAGTATGTGCTCTCCGGGTGGCAGGTCGCCGATCATAAAATGACCATTCGCATCTGTTAACGTGTCGCGGCCACTGCTTGTCACGATGCGCACGTCAGCGAAGGGTTCTTCCTTTTCATCCATGTGTCCATTTTCATTAGCATCAAGCCAGACGAGTCCACTGATGCGGCCCGTACGTACGACACGAAAGTCGACGACAGAATCATGAGTCGAAAGCGTGATCTGTTGCTGCGTGTCGTCCAGTAGCGTCAGGTCAGCACGCACTGATAACAGATCCAGGTAGACGGAGTGCTCACCTCGCGCCACACTTTCGACGCGGTAGTTGCCCTCAGCGTCTGAAACCACGTAACGACTGCCATCTACACGAACCCTCACATTCGCCTGCGGCTTGTCTGTGCCCGGATCAAACCGGCCATTAAGATTCACGTCCTGATAAACCCGGCCAGACACCGCACCGTAGGAGTCTATATCCGAGAGTGGACCATTGAGCGCACGCTCGGCACGCTTGGAAGAGAAAAATAACCCATGCAAAGTCAGCAATGCCGTCGTGCCGGTTTGCGTTCGTAAGTAACTGAATTGCAGTGTGCTGCTGCGCGGCAATTTGACGGAGGCTGATAGGTGTTGAGAAGTGTGAAACGGCGCCGAGTTGCTTCTTGTATAACCCAGCCCCCCACTCAAGCCCAGGCGATTGTGAAACAGGTTCGACATCTGCCACGTTGCCATGCCGGTAAAGAGACCTCGACTGCCGGCCGACTGGCTCACCTCGAGAGTGTTGGATTCATTAATCCGGATATTCCCACCAGCTTGCACGTTGAGACTCGTCGCACTGAATGACTTAACACGCGCGCCGTTGAGGAACATGTGCCAGCGATTAAATTTTTTTGTCGCCGTAATCAACGTGAAGGCGGAGTTTCTTAATTGTGTTGTACCGCTCTGCGTGTGAGAGATAAAGATCGCCGGCCAGGCATTGTCCGGCGCGACATTTACAGTCGTTGTTATGTAGCGATTAAACTGTCCGAGCCTTCCCGGTGTCGTTGCAGTGCTGCCGCTTACTGCTGCCGTCAACCATCGCCTCGGTTGCCAGCTCACGCCTGCGGCGGCGAGGTTGGTAGGTTCGTGTAGTCCACTTTGAGGACTGAAGAAAGTTGGACCAACATAGGTATAGCGGCCTTGCACGATTACGTCGTCCGTCAGGCGATAAGAACCACTGAGATTCATCGCTACATCCGCGCCGGTTGTTTTAGTCCCATCTCGATTTACGCCCGAGAAGTTACCCACGGCGAGATCGGCCTGTAAACGATTAAGGCCCGACATATACTTCATGCCGCCTGCGAGCATGGTTCCCTTGCGAGTGGGACCACCAAAGTGCATCGTGCCGGCTGAGAATGTGAAGTCTGATTGGCGTGGCGTTTGTGTTGTTGCGATCGCCCCAAAGACTTTGGTGTCGTAACGGAAGGCAAGTGGTGAGAACGACCTCAATCTATCCGGGTTGAAATCCGGTGGAAGCGTCTCCGCTATTCCGGAAGTCGTTTGCCCGCCAAAAAGATCCAGTCGCACACGGCGCAAAGGCAATTGGACCAGCCCGCCGCGCACGGCCGCAGACAGAAATTCTACGTCTGTGCCGGTGCCAAACTCGCCGGCAACAAAGCTCTGACCATTCGGACGGTCCAGCCTGACACTGCCGCCGTCAAGATCGAAACGCGAATTACGTATCGCGCTAACGGATGAATTTGCGATAAAGCTCAACCTCGCGTCGCCGACACGCCCAGTGCCGCGCAGGACCAGACTATGATCGCCCGGCGAAGTGTACCGACTGAAGTTGTAATCGTATTCGAGCTGAAAGAGTTCCCATGGCGCACGCTTCGCTCCGGTGCGAATCGTCTGAGCCTGGATGCCTTTGCGGGAAATAACGATAGCGTTGTTTTCATCACGCCTGACGATCACGTCCAGGAGAGCGGCGACGATCTCCGCGGGAAGCATTAGCTCGTTAGGTGTTGGAGGGAAGACAAGACCGGCAGTGCCGGAGACAGTGAGAATAACAGCGCCGTTCTCGCGCACTTCGTTCAACTGAGCATTAAAAACAGCGGTCGTGCCGTTCTGGCGACGAATCGTCACGATGCGCAATGTCGAGTCGGAACTGAGCGTGTCGCCGAGTGCCTGGGCAATGGTTGCAACGGGGAGAAACAGCCGTCCGCCACGTAATTGGGCGGCGCTGTTTGGGCCTACGAGTGCGCGTTCGTTAACGATGATTACGGACGCGTCTTGTGCCGCCATCGCCACATAGGCGAGAGTCAGTATTAGAAAAACTCGGAGCAGAATACGCATGACGCGGCGGGTGTTTCCTAGAAGTGCGCGGTTATTGAGAATGTTCTAAACTCAAGAACCTAAATTGCGTTTTTACAGGATTGCAGGATTAGGCATGATTTACATGCAAACCCTCATGCTGGTCGCGGTGGTGTTTCTGGCGCCCGCGAGCGTGGCGGCTCAAACCGTCACACTAAAGGGCACGGTAAGCGAAACCGTTGCTCTTTCAGTCCTGCCCAACTTCACGCATAGCAACATTGATGTGAACGTTTCGAGCAACGGTAGTACTGTGCAAGTAACGTTATCGAGCAGCGATGCTAAAGCGCCCGTGGTTCGTGTGCCTTTGATCGTGCGTTCAAATAGCGGGTTCAAGATCTCGGCCGCCGTCGAATCAACCACGGCCGAACTGGTTCAACTCGAGGTGATCGACGTGCGCGCCACCGGATCGTTGGTTTCTCCCCGAGCTATTAGCGAGCTCGAGATATCAACGCAACTCGATCGTTTATTGAGCGGACCACGCGTGTCGCTCGGCGGTACGCTTAACTCTCCAAACAATGCACTGCAAGTAACCTTACTCATTCGTATGAAACCCCAGCCAACCCGTGGTTGGTTGGCCCATCTGACATTCATTGGGACGGCGGCACCACTAATTCAGTGATCCCTTCAGTTGGTCTACTGCCATCCTGAAAATCCACACGGTATTTCACGTTGTAAGTGCCTGGCGTCAGGCGTGTCTCGAGCACGAGTGGCTGAATCAATTCAGCACCACCAAGCAATGGTAACGATTCTTTTTGTGGCAACTCCGCGACAGCGACACCGGAGTTGTCCGTCACCTTTAATGAAGTAAGCGGACGAATCACGCTGTTGCCATCATTCTTGAGCAGTGGAGTTACAATCACCTGGTCGCCCTTTGCTTCAGCGCGCAGGCTTTCCAACGAGCCATGCCGGCGCAGTTGCGGCACCTTGATGTAGAACACCGCACCCATTCGATATCGAATCACCATCTGGCGACGATTTTCGTTGAGCTTCAGACTGTCAGGCCGCTGTTCGATGATCAGCGCGGTCAGGTGATCTCCCGGCGTCGCATCCTTCGGTACTGAGATAGTGACTCTGATTGCATGTAGGTTCCCGGGTGTCACTGTCGTTTCAGCCGGACTGTAGATCAGCCAGGAACTGGCAGAGTTGGGTAACGTGTTGGCCTTTTCAAATTGCACTTGCCCATTACGATCGATGGTCCAATCGTTAAGGCTGGCAACGATGCGAACGGGTTGTGAGTTTTCCGCGCCGGCGTGATAGTCAATATTCACTACCACTGTTGTTTCCGAACCCGGTTGCATTTCCAGTTCAAGCCGCGCCGGAGCCAACGAGATGCCGTTGCCCGGTTGAGGCGTCGCCTCAGCGGTTGGGCTTTGCGCGTTCACGCAAACCACCGTCATAAAAAACCAAAATAGAACGGCGGCGATATTTGAGATTCGCATCGATGTAGTAGCCCTTTCAGCAGGGAACATTCGGACCAGGCGCGATACTAAAGATGAGAGTCGCGGAAGAAATTCCAGCAGCGAAGAACTGTGGTGTTACAGCGAGGATAACATCAAAAACATAACCGTCACTCTGTTGACGTTTGATGCTATTGTTTTTTGAGAGTTCCGGACCGCTAAGGACAACAGTCGAACCGGATAAATTGCCAAGCGATGATGGGTATAACACACGCCCATTACTTCCAACCGTTGCAGTCACGGCGGGATCATTATTGAAAGGTGACCGAATGATATGAGTGCTCTGATTGCAGATTTGGCCGGCGCCGCCCAATAGTCGCATATTCTGAATACCTAAACCCACATCTGTCGCTTGCAGGGCCTCGGCATTTGCGTTGGTCAGGCCACTGAATGAAACGGCGACCTGATACGGTTGATTGCTCCGCAGCGCGATCGGCACCACTACTTTTACAATCGAATTGGGATTGAGCGGAGAGACTTCTCCGAAATCAATAGTTACAACCAAATCACCTGTCACAGCCGCATTGCCCGTCACCGACCCATTCACCGAGCCGGTGATCGTTGGTAGACCTCCACTGCTGATATCCAGTGCCTGCGCGGAAATCGCCTGAGCAACAGCAACGAGAATCAGGACGCTGCAGAGTGAGTATGTAAGTCGGCGTAATCGCATTATGGTGCGGTCACGGTGAAAGTGACGGAGATCGTAGTGGTTCCGTTTTCAAAAAACTGAGGCTTGATGGCGAAGAATGCAGGCACGGTTAAGCCGTTCGCATTACTGCGCGGCACCGCGTTCATGATGATTGGACCACTAAGCGCAGTCGTTGCAGAAGAGAACGCGCTCAGATTCGATCTCACGGCGGTGAATTCGTAGCGGCCCGTGGTTCCGTTCACGGATCCATTCGCGGGCAGAGTTGGATCACCGGAAGTCGCGTTTGTGTCTGCGCCCGCGTTCACGCCGAGTCCCGTTCTCGAGACAGTCCCCAGACCGAAGCCCACATCCGAGGCCACGATCCTGCTTGCCGATGTGCCGGAACTCGTGACAGTTGCGCTCATCGATAGGACATAGGGCGCATTGCTTCTCAGTTTCAGTGGTACTTGCGCGGTTACGAAGTTGTTGATGTTGACTGGACCAAGCTCACCGAGATTGATCGAGACGGCCAAAGGAGTATTGATCACTCCATCCGTGGTAACGCCTCCACCGGAGTTGCCGGTAAGAGTTACAGCGCCTCCGGAATTTATTTCGACAAACTTCGATACAGTCGCGCTCATCGTGACCGTTCCGGTTGTTGACTGTCCCAGGCAAGTAACGGCCGAGATCATCGTGAGCAGTAATAATTTGAGAATCAGGCGGGGCATATTCGAATCCTTGAGTGGAGGTGAGATATGGGTCGACGGCCGTCAGCCAAAAACAAGCTGACGGCCGGCGCCATTTAAGTGCGGTTTGTTAAAGATTAAAGCGCTACGACCGTGAACTGAGCCGTGATCGTGATCGCCGGAGCGGGATCAAAGAACTGAGGCTTGATAGCGAAGATGGAAGGCACATCCAAGCTGGTATTGCTATTAGCGGAGACGGCCTGGTTGATGCGTGGTCCAGTCAAAACCTGACCCGAAACAGCATAAGCGCCGAGAGTGGAGTTCGCACCGGCAAAGACCCATCGTCCGTTGGCGTCCGTGCTGCCACCGATGGTTGGATCGCCGGGGGTGGAATTCGTGTCTGCACCCGCCGCGAGATTTGCCGGCCGTGCGGCGGGAGTCAAGCCGAAACCGACGTCGGTGTCCTTCAGGCTAAACGCTGTCGCACCAGCTCCTGCGACGCTGCTCACCATGTTCAGTTGATACGCTACGTTGCTGCGAAGTCTGAGCGGCACGCTTAATTTCACAAAACTATTGGTATTGGCCGGACCCAGTTCGCCCAGATTAACAACCACCGCCAGCGGGCTGTTTGCGGTTCCGTCCGTGATCACACTGCCGCCCATGTTACCGGTGAGCGTGACCGCTCCGCCGGAAGTCAATTCAACGAAATTCGAGACGGTTGCATTCATGGTGACGGAGCCGGTGGTTTGAGCACAGGTCACTGCGGCGGTCATGGTCAGCAACGCTGTTATAGCCAGGGCTTTCAGGACGCCCTTAGTAGATTTAAACATTGTCGGTTTACTCCTCTATGGTTGGGGGGATAGTAGGCTCAGGTCCGTTTTTGTGAAGGATACTGAGGAAAGAGATATAGGGGATAGCTCGGTTCCGGAGGATTCAAGCAGCTTCTGGCGGCCCACTCTACCCTATGTCGGGGGCCGCTCAAGGATGATAGTTAGTCAAAACTTCGTTTGTCAACGACAATTCTGGTTGAACACCCGAAGAAGGCATAATGACAATGGGATTGATTCGGAATGCACAAATATCAGGCAGATTGATACTTTGTGGCCCTCCTTGGAGCGCGGCGGCCTGGCGCCGCTTTGGCCCCGATCACGCAAGATCGGAACAAAGCGGCGTCAGGCCGCCGCACTCCAAGGAGTGACTGGAACCTCGCGCAGTGTATAATCCTCGACCCCCGATCCCTTAAACGTTAATCGTTCACGAAAACACCATGAGCTCAAAATCTTCTAAAGCCGACCCTGTCCGCGATTTTTACACTGATCATCCCTACCCACCTCCGCTCGAAAATCTTGATCGTGTTCGCGATTTTTGGCAGGACGAGAACGTTCATCGTGCCGAGTACCATCTGCTTTGGCCGGACAAGGAATACCGCGCCGATTTCAATGTTCTCGTGGCTGGATGCGGAACCTGGCAAGCAGCAAAGTTCGCACTCACTCATCCTGGCGCTCGTGTGGTTGGGATTGATGTAAGCCCGACTAGTCTCGACCACACCGAAAGGCTGAAGCAGAAGTACAACCTGACGAATCTCGAAACGCGACAGCTAACGATCGAGAACGCCGGCGAGCTGGACCAGCGCTTCGACCACATCATTTGCACTGGCGTGCTGCATCATCTTGTCGATCCCGGTGCGGGTTTGCGCGCCCTCAAATCGCTGTTGGCAACGGAGGGCGTGATGTACCTGATGCTGTACGCGCCTTACGGTCGGACGGGCGTTAAGATGCTTCAGGAATACTGCCGGAGACTTGGCATCGGAACCTCGAGACAAGAGATCAACGATCTCACTGCGGCGCTGAAGGTGCTGCCTCAATTTCATCCGTTGTTGTTAATGATGCGTGGTTCAAGAGAAGCCCTGGACGCAGATGCCTTGACTGACGCGCTGCTGAACCCGCGGGACCGGACGTATTCAGTGTCGGAACTGTTCGACTTCATCGAAAGCAATGACTTGAGGTGGGGGCGCTGGTACTGGCAGGCGCCTTACGTGCCTCAATGCGGTGCGATTGCAACCACACCGCATGCGAGCAGGTTGGCCGCGCTTCCAGAACGTGAACAGTACATAGAGATGGAGCTGTGGCGGGGGTTAATTACTAATCACGATTTCGTGGTCCATCGAAGTGACGCGAATGATGATGGAGCGAAGGTTCGGTTCGATGACGAGCGCTATTTAAACTACGTGCCGATTCGTCGCACCTGGACCATGTGTGCCGAGGAAAATCTTCCACCTGGCGCCGCGGGTGTATTGTTGAACCGAACGCATCTCTTTCACGACCTGGTCCTGGTGATCGATGAACATGAGAAGCGGATGTATGAGGCCATTGACGGGCATCGAAGCATCTCGGAGATCGTTGACGAATCAAAAGGAGCTTCGGAGACGGCGCGAAACTTCTTCGAGAAGCTCTGGTGGTACGACCAGGCGGTGTTTGATACGTCTAAGAGTTGACGTAATCATGAAAAATCTTGTCAATCCTGTGAAGGATTACAGGATTCTTCAAGATGTACAAGACGTCTAAGCGACCTCACAAAACACCTTGATCGCGCCGTTTGGATTAGTAAGCCTGGCAAACAACTCCTCGTAATTCTCGAGTCCTTTAACCGGATCGGTCAGTAGCCTGCCCAGCCAGCCAGGATATTGAGCTTCCGCTTGCGCCAGATCCTTAACGCCCATTTCGAAGTATTCACGGTTTGCGTTCACAGTCCCGACCATCACCTTGTTACCGAGCACGAATTCGAGATTGATCTTGTCTGCCGGTATCTCGATCCTGCGATCACCACCAGTTACGCTCGATAAGACCAGTACACCGTTCTTTCCCAACGCTTGCATGCTGTCAAAGACCACTGGCGAGAAACCTGTGGCTTCGAAAATGATGTCGAACGGCCCGTACTTCTTCGCACCCTCAATAATCGAGAGCTGTTCAGTCGATTGGTAAGTCGCACCGAGCGCTTCGATAAGGTCGGAATTGAGATAAGGTCCAGGAGTCTTACCAAACGTGGTCACTGCCAAACCTCTGAGCCGCAACACCAACGTCGCTAACAAACCGATAGTGCCGGCGCCCATTACGGCCGCGCGCTTTGGTTTCCACACACGTAGTCGACGCTGTATCTCGTAAGCCTGAGCAATGCCTTTCTCAACCACGGTTGCCGGCTCGAGTAACACACCGACGTCTTTTAGACCTGGCGGGATCTTCACGACGAATTCCGCATCATCGACGTAGTATTCACTCAGGTAACCATGCCGCAGATTGATGCCGCGCTCGAAGTATGTGTCGTCAGTGGTCATATCGTTGGTCCCGATCAAATCGTAAATACTCGAACCCGGCCGGCGGACAGTTGCGACGACGTAATCACCCGGTTTTAATTCGGTCACGTTTGGACCGACTGCTTCCACCTGGCCAAAGCCCTCGTGACCAATCACAAGGAAGTCGTAACCTGGAGGAGCCTGGCCATACTCGGCGGCGTTGATCTCCTTGTCAGTGCCATCCACGCCCACGCGCAGTACGCGCACGAGCACTCCGCGTCCGTTGGGAATATCGCTGACTTTCGGCGCCGGTAGTTCCGCTAGATGAACTGTGTTTGGTACTCCCGGTCTTACGGCAATTGCTTTCATGATTGTTCCTTTGAATCAAATTTGATTTGAATGTCAGCTTGCAATCGCCAATTCAGATTGCACTCCCATGCGAGCGAGTGTTGACAAAACGCGCGCCGATTCGCCGAGATCGCTCCAGCCGACGTCTTCCACTCTCATCACGGTTAAATCTTCCGGACGGACTGCCAGCACCTGATGAGAGAAATTGCTATCTTCGATTTTGGTGTAGAGTCGATGGAGCGCTTTGCGTTCGGCGGCAGTTTCAAACATCGGAACAATTTTCGCGAATTCGTCATACATTTCGGGTAAAGCAGCTCGCGTCATCTTCAGTAACGCAGCTACGCGTCCAACCATGACGAAGCTGTTCCAGAGGCAACCTCGGTCCATGAGAGAAGCCGCCAGTTTTGAGTTCGGCTTTTCCCAAAACCTGCTGACTTGCGTGATCGATCGCTTTGCACGTCCGAGTATTGAACGCTGCGGTTCAATCCAGCCGTATTCTGTTTCAGGGGCTGTCGGTGTAATCCCCAGCAGCGTTACCGTCTCGGGTTTAAGCTGAATGACGTCAAATGCCGCATCGACGTGCGACATGAATTGTTCGTCGTCAGTGAAGTAGTGATCGGAAGGAAACATCGCCACGATTGCCTCGGGTGATTTCGAAGCGAGACGCATCAATGCATAGAGAATCGCCGGTGCTGTTCCCTTGTTTTGCGGTTGTTCGAGAAGAAGATTTGGCGAGATCGTGTTCGCCAACGGTTGATAAAAGCGGCGGTGCTTCTCCGTGACGACAAACAAGGTTCGCCCAGGTGCGACTGACCTTGCGACGCGCCGCCGCGTTTGATCGAGTAACGTGCTGCCTCCGATAACGGGTACAAATTGTTTTGGACGATTATCACCGGTGATTGCGCGAGTCATCGATTGCAAACGGGTACCGTCGCCGCCTGCCAGTATAATTGCCCATCTTTCGTTGCTCATCTTGGTTGGTCCTTCTTCTGTGATTCGCCGAACAACCATGAGTCGAATCCAGGAGGTATTCCTTACAATCTTTGTAGGGGTGGCCCTCTGTGGGCACCCCCCCTTTAACAAAATAAATGAGGGGTGGCCACAGAGGGCCACCCCTACAATAACTTCCTCTGTGGCTACACACCGTTCTGTTGGAGGAGTTTGGCTACCAGGCCGGTCCAACCTGTTTGGTGACTGGCGCCGACGCCCGAGCCGTTGTCGCCGTGGAAGTATTCGTGGAAGGGAATTAAGTCGGTCCAATTCGGATCGGTTTGAAATTTTTCGACGTTACCGAATACCGGGCGACGCTGATTGCCGTCGAGTAGAAAGATGCGTGAGAGTCGTTTTGAAATCTCGCCTGCAACTTCCCAAAGCGTCAACATCTGACCCGAGCCAACCGGACATTCAACTTTAAAATCGTCGCCATAATAGTGATGAAACTTTTGCAGCGATTCTATGATCAGGTAGTTGACCGGAAACCAGATTGGCCCACGCCAGTTGGAATTGCCACCAAACAATCCGGTACTCGAATCAGCCGGCTCATAATCCACTCGATGTGACGTGCCGTTAAATTGCAGCATGTACGGATTCGCTTTGTGAAAACGTGACACGGCGCGTATACCGTAGGGCGAAAGAAACTCATTCTCATCGAGCATGAAGCGCAACACCCTGCGCAGTTGTTCCTGGTGAACGATCGAAAGCAACCGTCGTTCAGCATTCCCGGGTGTGCGCATGCAGGCGACGTTCTGCGTTAGATCAGGACGGTTTGCGATAAACCATTCCATACGCCGCTTGAAATCCGGCAGGCGCTCGAGCAGCTCGGGCTCGAGTGTCTCCACCCCAAACAGTGGAATCAAACCCACCATTGAACGTACCTTCACGGGATAGGGCTTACCTTCCGGCAGGTGCAGTACGTCGTAGAAGAACCCATCCTGTTCATCCCACAACCGGACCTCGTCGTCGCCGCGATTGTTCATCGCGCGAGCGATGTAGAGAAAATGCTCCCAGAACTTGCTCGCGACGTCTTCATACGACGGATCTTCTTTGGCGAGCTCCAGTGCTATCGCAAGCAGATTCAGCGCATACATCGCCATCCAACTCGTACCGTCGGATTGCGCGATATGCCCGCCGTTCGGCAGCGGCGCATTGCGATTGAAGACACCGATGTTGTCGAGCCCAAGAAAGCCGCCTTGAAAAATATTCATTCCTTCGGCGTCTTTACGATTGACCCACCAGGTGAAATTCAACAACAGTTTCTGAAACACTCGTTTGAGAAAGATCGTGTCTCCAACGCCGCGACGTTTCTTTTCAATCTTGTAAACACGCCACGTGGCCCACGCATGAACCGGCGGATTGACATCACTAAAGTCCCATTCATACGCCGGCAGTTGGCCATTGGGATGCATGTACCATTCGCGCAGCATCAAGAGGAGCTGATCCTTGGCGAACTCCGAATCAACCATCGCGAGGGGAACACAATGAAACGCGAGATCCCAGGCGGCATACCACGGATACTCCCATTTGTCCGGCATCGAAATGACGTCGGCGTTGTACAGGTGTTTCCACTCGCGATTGCGCCCGCGCACGCGCTCAGCCGGCGGCTTTGGCATTGCCGGATCACCTTCGAGCCACTGTTCGACGACGTAGTGGTAGAACTGTTTGGACCAGAGCAGTCCTCCGAGTGACTGCCGCATTACCGATCGCGCATCGGATGAAAGATGATCCGGAATCACCGATTGGTAAAACTCGTCAGCTTCGTGAATTCGATCTGCAAAGATTTTGTCGAAGTCCGCGAAAGCATCTTCCTTCTTCAGAACACTATTCGTTAAACGCAAGCGAATCGTCGCAGTCTCGCCTGAGGCAATGGTTAGTTTGTAGTTTGCCGCTGCCTTCGTTCCCACCTGCTCGGGATTAACTGTCTGTCTGTTGCCATAAACGATGTAGTCGTTAATGCCGTCTTTAACGAAGTGCGTGCCGTTCGCCGCATTGAAGAGGCGTTGAATGTTCGTCTCATTTTCCGTGAACAGCAGTTCCGGAAACGCATCGCAGTACAACCAGCGCTTATCCAACTCCTTGTGATTCAGTTCGATTACGTTTTCATCGACTCTGCGCAAAACCGGCCGGCTCTCCTGGTTGTGATCCCAGGACCATGTATTTCGAAACCAGATTGTAGGAAGAAGATTCAGTGAAGCTGCTTCGGGTCCACGGTTAGTTGCACTAATTTTGATCAGAATGTCTTCGACATCAGCTTTTGCATACTCAACAAAGACGTCGAAATAGCGATCATCATTGAAGATTCCGGTATCAATCAGCTCAAACTCCGGCTCCAGCTTACTGCGACGGCGATTCTCTTCAACCAGCTGACCATAAGGAAACTCACTCTGCGGATACTTGTACAGGTACTTCATGTACGAGTGAGTGGGTGTCGAATCGAGATAGAAGTAATACTCCTTGACGTCTTCACCGTGATTGCCCTCGGGACCGGTCAATCCAAAGATGCGCTCTTTCAAAATCGGATCGCGACCGTTCCACAGCGCCAGCGCAAAACAGATCTTCTGGTGCCGATCGCAAATGCCCGCGAGGCCGTCTTCGTTCCAGCGGTATGCGCGTGACCGTGCATGGTCGTGCGGAAAGTAATCCCATGCGGCGCCGTAAGAGCTGTAGTCTTCACGAACGGTGCCCCAGGCGCGTTCGCTAAGATACGGGCCCCAGCGTTTCCAATGCTTCGTGCGTAAACGTGCTTCTTCCAATCGTTGCTCTTCCGCGTTCATTGCGCCCTCCGCAATTCAATGTCTCCACATTGTGGACAAGTGTGTGCCTCTTGCAGCCCGCCACCGAAGATCGAATGGTCCTCGAAGGAGTCGTCGATGCTGTAATCAATTTTCATTGCATGATGGTTCATCTCCGCGCCGCATTTTGGGCAAATCATTCGTGCTTTTTGTGCGTCTTTGTGATTCATGTTTTGTGGTTCAGATAGAAATGTTTTCTCGTCCATAGCGTAAAACCTTGCTCATCCAAATCAGTTCGCCGAGAAACTTATCCATTCGTTTAATGTGTGTTGCTTCATCAAGAATTTTGCCGTTGCTGTCAAACAAGTTCTGAGCCCCGGAAAAATTGCCGTCCCAAAAAATCGTGACCAGCCCCAGTTCTCTCAGCACCGGCAACAAGCTTTGAATCACGCGCGTGCCACCGAATCCACCGGCTGAGACGCCGCAGATACCAACCGCTTTGTGGATGTATTCTTTTAGATTGGAATCGAGGACGTGCTTGAGCATTCCTGGATACGCGTGGTTGTATTCCGGTACGACCAGCACCAGTCCATCCGCGCGCGCGCAGAGCTCTGAGAATGCCGGATCCTTGATTTGTTCGCCCGCGTCGTCGCTGGGAAATTTCTGTTCGCGAATGTCGACCAGTGCAGTCTCCACGCCTTCGCGTTGTCGCACTTGTTCGAAAACAAACTTCGCGACGTTTTCGCTGGCGCGGCCTTTCCGCACCGTGCCGAGAATTACAGGAATGAAGAGTGAACTATTCATAGTTTGTTTATCTCTCAATCAGCGCCATCACATGCCCATCCGGATCTCGCGCTAACAACCCCTTACTGAATCCCAAACTCTTGTCCGTGAGAGCCACGACACCGGGCGATACCAAACGAGAGTTCTCCGCGATTAATCTCTTCGCAAACGTGTCTGTGGTGTTGACGATGAGGGTCGTCTGCCAGTGAAACAAGTCCGACGCGCGAGCATCGGCAGGCGCAGGCCGGCCGTCGCGCGGCGCAAGGTACTCGAGAAATTCGATGCCCGGCCCCCCGCTGCCGGCTCGAAGACTCGTAATGCGTAACCTTGCGCCAAAGACGTTATTGAGATGTTCCTGCTCGGTACCGTAATTCTCACTCGTGCCGGCGACGTGCAGGCCGAGCGCATCACGATAGAATTTCAGACTCGCCTCAGTATCACTGACCACGATGGCCGTGTGATCGATTCCCAGAAACAGCTTGTCTTTTTCCTGCCATCTGTTATCGCCCTTATCTGCCGGGAACTGGAGAATCTCGAGCCAGTGCTTGTCCGGATCGCGAAAGTAGAAAGCCTTGATACCGCCCGCGTTCTTATTCCAATCAGGCAAACGCTGTGGACCAGTCGAAGCATGTTCGACCTTGTTCCGGCGCAACAGCGCGTAAGCCTGGTCCATGTCGCTGGTGATGATTGCAATATGCTGGAACCAGTGGTCGTTACTGCGTGAGTCAACCGGAACGGGACGGCCTTTCGGCGTGAGATACTCCGTCAGCTCAATGAACTCATCTCCGAGACGCATCCGCACTACACGCATGCGCAAGCCAAACACACCTTGAAGCCGTTCGTAGTCTTCACCGGTTACTTCCACATCGGAAACCTTCTCGAACGACAGGACTCTTGAATAGAAATCAACGGAAGAGTCCATGTCTGAAACTGTCATGCCAATCGCGCCTACCTGCTCGACCAGTGGTTCGGTTACGGAGCGAAGGAGGGGGACGCGCGTGCTGTTGAATGCGCGCGCGTCCATTGGCGGGCGCCAGGCCGCCGTCGTCTGAACGAAGACGCCCAGCGTAAGCAGTAAAGCAAGAAGAGTGACTTTGGTCCGTGTCATTTCATTCGCTCCAACAGGTGATCGCCAACGCGTAACGCATTAGCCATGATCGTTAGTGCAGGATTCACCGCGCCGCTCGACGGGAAGAAGCTCGCGTCAACCACGTAAAGATTGTCGACTTCGTGAGCTTTGCAATTGCGATCCAGAGCAGACGTTCTTGGATCGTCTCCAAAGCGAATCGTGCCGTTTTGGTGTGCGACAGCTGCCAGCGGTAAGCGTTGGCCAACGTAAAGATTTCGAGCAAACAATCCCTGGTGACATTCGTGCCCGTGAACGTCGCAGTTCGTTTGTTTCATCGCTTTCTGCAACTGCGCCTTCAGGCGATCGTGGCCTTCGACGTTATTCAGCTTGTAACTGACGCGGATCTGACCGTCGCGATCGACTGTTACACGGTTGTCAGGGTCGGGTAGATCTTCCGAGGTCAACCAAAAATCGAGCGAGTGTTTAGCCATCAAGTCCAGGGTCCAACCCGGAGCGACAGCGGGCGCGCCGGCCCTCAATGTGTCGGCGTCGAGCTTGCCCACGAAGGAGATATGGCCCATCGGATAGTCCCAATCCCTCGAGCCGAAATAAAAGTCGTTAATTGCCAGGGTCTTTTGAAAAATGGTTGGGTTGGGACACTTCGAAAGGGCCATCACTATGGAGTTGATATGGCCCATGTAATGACGGCCCACTACGTCTGATCCGTTAGCGAGACCGTTCGGATGGCTATCGTTTGCCGATCGCAACAACAACGCCGCTGAATTAACCGCACCACACGAAACCACTACGACATCACTCGAGTACTCTTCGCGAACGCCGTGGCGATCGACAATGACTTTGCTGACTTCACGCGCGTTGCCGTTCGTTTCGAGCCTCATCACCTTTGCGTTAGTGATCAGCGACACGTTCTCGTGCCCGAGAGCAGGGTCGACGCAGATTGTCTGAGCGTCAGACTTCGCACCGATCAAACAAGGATGACCGTCGCAGGTGTTGCAGCGGATGCAGAGGCTCTTCCGCGAGTTCTTTTCGTCGATCCGAATTCCTAGTGGAACGTGAAAGGGTCTCAGCCCGGCTCGTTCGAGATCATCGTGGAGATGTTGAATGCGCTGCTCGTGGCTGACGGCTGGATACTTGTAAGGCGCACTGGTCCAGGGCTCAGTAGGATCCTCACCTCGATTTCCGTGCACGTGGTAAAGATGTTCGGCTTCGGTGTAATAAGGTTCCAGCTCTTCGTAGCTGATGGGCCATGCCGGCGAGATCCCGCCGTGATGTCGAATCTGGCCGAAGTCCTCTTTACGCAAGCGAAAGAGTGCCGCGCCGTAAAACTTTGTATTGCCACCGACGAAATAGTTGGTGTGTGGATGCAGTTCCTTGCCATCACTGTCGCGCCACGCCTCTTTGGTGTTGTATTTCCCTTCGAGGTTTACGGCGCGCGTGCTCCAGTTGTCCTTCTCACGCGGCACGTAATCTCCGCGCTCGATCAGGAGAATCTTTTTGCCGGAGGGCGCGAGTTTGTAAGCCAGCGTGCCGCCGCCCGCGCCCGTGCCGATGATGATGACGTCGTAATGGTTACTGTTCGTCATGACTTCTGCTCCGTCTCGACTGATCAGTTAGTTGCTTACTGGTTCATTGATTGCATCGAATCCGTCATCAATGGCGCGGTACCAAAGTTGACACTGAAGCGCTTGCACCAGATCGTCACTGCGCGATACTTCGCGATATCGATATTCGCCGGCAGGTCGTAATTCTGATCGCCGATGTTTCCTTTCAACGTACCGACGTCAACGAAGCCCGCCTTGGTTACGGTGTCGTTATCTTTGGCATCTTCGGCTGCGACGAGATAGACGTGCACATCCGGACCGTTCGACGTTTCGAAATTCGTCAGCCGCAGAGTTTTCTTTCCGTCGGCAAGCTGAAACACGGCGGCAGTGCCCCTGGTCTCGTGAGCGTTGCTATGAAAAACGCCGGTTGCGAGTTTGGTGGTGGCTGCCGGCGCAGTTGGAAACTGTTCGTTGACTCTCTGGTTGATAAAAAGTCGCTCGGGACGGAATGCGTACCAGGCTGCGATTGCAGCTATGGCGAATGCCAGGACAACTACGTTCTTTCTCATCTCTAAATCTCCTCGTTTAGTTTTGAGTTCGTACTTCCAACTGTTAGTCGAACGCCCGCGCGTTTCCTTACACGTGATCAGCCACAAAAAAGCACAAAAGGCGCAAATGATTCGCCGAATACATTTGTGCCTTTTGTGCCTGAAATCCTGGCTTCACCTGGGCGTCGTACCGTCAGGTACACGTTTCCACGTCGTGATCTCAGTCATCCAACCTTTGTTCTTGCGTCGTTCAAAGGACGTTTTGAGATGCGGAAGCATTTTGTGATCTTCCAGCGCCTGCGGATTGCGCCACACCTCCAAGCGCATGAAATAATTTTTGTGGGTTGGCGATTGATAGAGATCGTATCGGAGATTGCCCGGCTCTGCGCGCGTCGGTGCAGTGGTTGAAAGCAACTCAGTCAACAAATCCTGTTCGCTCCCTTCGGGGCCGCGGATAAAGGTGATCGCCGTCAGTAAATCAAGATCGCTCGGCAATGACCTGGCCGCATCTTTCATTTCGATCAAAAGTCCGTGCGCATCTGTGTCGCCGATATTCTCAGAGGCGTGAATCAACGCATCACCAGAGAGGACGTCACCCGCTTTAGCTTCACGAATTCGCGTGCTGCCATCCGGAAACGTGAAGCGAATCTTGAATGGCGCCAGCACGTAAGTGACTGCGGCTGGATGCGCGTGGAATTCTTCTTTCGCGCCTTTTTTCAATTTAAAGTCGAGCACGCGGACGCGGTCATTCTCCAGCAGCACCTTGTAATTGTCGGGATAGAGCGGCACCGGATCTTGCCCGGCCGCGGCCCCTGCAAACACAACCATAGCGATCACGCTTAAGAATATTTTGCTGATTTTCATGACAGACCTCCTCGCCAGCCATTTGTAAACGTAGAGATCTTCGCATCACCTAATCTCTTGAAACCCTGCACCGTGGTCCCGACTCCCCTTGTCTTGAGACGAACGCGATAGACCACTGTGTTCGATGTGATAAAAAGCGTCGAACCATCTTCACCCCAGGCACAGTTTCCTGTTGCCGTACCCAAATCAATCCGGCCCAGCAACGCGCCGTCGGGTGCGAGAATGAATAGACCACCTGGCGCGGCCGCGAAGATGTTGCCGTACACGTCCACCTTTAAGCTGTCGGCGACTCCGGGCCGGCCTTTCGATTCTGCCGTCCCATCAAATAGAACTTTGCCCGGTGAAAGCGTGCCGTCCGGCTTCACTTCAAACACGAACCAGAGAGCGCGCGCTGAGTCAGCGACGTAGAGCTTTTTCTCGTCAGGAGAAAATGCGATTCCATTTGGTGCTTCGACTTCAGTGGTCAGCAACGTCAACTTGCCGTCACGCGATAAGCGATACACACCCTGAAACGGCAATTCCTTTTTCGGATCATTAAACGTCTGCGGCAAACCGAAAGGAGGGTCGGTGAAGTACAAGTCACCGTTGGATTTGAAAACCAGATCGTTTGGACTGTTGAGTCGTTTACCCTGGTAATTATCAACGAGCGTGGTGCGCGTCCCATTTTTCTCGAGACGGCTGATACGCCGGTCGCCATGTTGGCAGAATACGAGTCGGCCTTCTTTGTCGAAAGTCAATCCATTGGAGCCTGGTTCTCGGCCGGTGAAAGGTTCAGCTGCGCTATATCCGCTTGGTTGCAGAAAGACACCCGTGCCTTCGCCTGCTTTCCACTTCACGATGCGATTGTTCGGAACGTCTGAGAAGAGCAGATATTTCCCTGTGCGATTCCAAACTGGTCCTTCCGCCCATGCAAAGCCATCTGCGATCTGGTCCAGGACCGCGTCTGGAGTCACGATTTGATCGAAACGTGGATCGAGACGAACGATCGCCGGCAAAGGCTGGGTGGGCGTAGCTGTAGTCAAGACTCTACGATTGCCACCGGCGACGTTTAATCGCATGCGATACAAGCCCGAGCGCGCGCAAATGTACAGCGTCTTGCCATCGGCATCGCCCCAGGCAAAATTGTGCGCGTGCTTTGGCGTGATGATCGTGCCGAGATGTTTTCCTTCCGGTGAGATCACCCACAAACCACCGGGAGCAGACACGTAGAGATTGCCCTTTTCATCGACTTTGATTCCGTCGAGACCGTCTTCGCCCTGCGCGTTAGTGAAATCGAAGAAGAGCTTTCCATTTTTCAGAGTTCCATCGGGCTGCACTTCGTAACGCATGATTGCTTTGTGCTTGTCGCCGATTTCGCTCACCGGCTCATCTTCCTTGCGTAACTCCTGACCCGTGAGTGAACGCGGCCAGTTGCCGACGTACAGGTATTTCTCATCCGGCGAAAACGCGATGCCATTTGGCCCAGTGAAATCCTTGCTGACGAGTTGTAACTTGCCCTGGTAGATCGAATAGACACCACTAAATGGAAGCTGTTTGCGCGGATCGTTGAAGAACTTTGGAAAGCCGAAGGGTGGATCGGTAAAGAAGAGCGTGCCGTCCGATCGATAAACTAAATCGTTGGGACTATTGAGTCGCTTGCCCTGATAACTGTCCGCCAAAACGGTTTGCGTTCCGTCGTTTTCATCTCGCACAACTCGATGGTTACCATGCTGGTTGATCGTCAAGCGTCCCTGCGTGTCAAGTGTTAGACCATTTGAGCCAGGCTGACCATACTCTGCGATGTCCGCGCCCTTATAACCACTCGGTGTCCGAAATACTTCGAGTTTGCCGTCATGATATTTGTAGATCGTATTGGCATTCGGATCGCTGAACAGCAAATAGCCGCCGTCTTTATTGATCCAAACCGGTCCTTCGGTGAACTTGAATCCATCAGCGAGTTTGAACAGCTTGGGATTAGGCCCGACAACTTCATCCATTGCCCTGTCGTTGCGGACGACCTCAACATTCACCTCGCTGGGTGTCAGCGCCACCGGGCCCGGCTCAGTTTTGTAGAACGAGAGCTTCGCGTAGCGTATGTAGATGAAATTTGTCGGCGGGTTTGAAAGTGGACCATTAACGCCGAAGATCGCGAGCTGGATCTGCTGGCCTGGTTTGACGTTGCGTCCGACAACTAAATGGTTCTCCGCATTCCAACCGGCGATTACCGATCCGCCCGACTGGCCCAATGCGCGAGACAACTCGCCGTCAACCCAGATCTCCGCATAGTCGTCGAGTGAAGTTTCAAAAACTGCCGTCGTTCCGGACGGATCAAAATCACCGATGCGATCGGGAATAGTCAGTTTTATGCGGTACCAGTTGAAGCCCAGCCGGCCATTCCCGCGACGCTGATCGAGACTGGTCGGGCTAATCACTTCCCACTTTGAATCGTCGAAGTCCGCGCCACC
>JAICGZ010000071.1 GCA_025922875.1 Pyrinomonadaceae bacterium | reverse complement strand
TGGCGCCGCTTTGGCCTCGATCAGCGTGACGATAGCAAAGCGGCGCCAGGCCGCCGCACTCCAGGGAGGTGCAAAATTCAAACTGCATCAACTCAACTTTGTGTCCACTTGAAGAGACTTCAAAAGTAGAGCAGGATATTTAGCAAATGAAGTTTGTTCTACTTACAGTAGCCTTGCTGACTTGCTGTTCCGTCGGCGCGAATGCGCAGTCGTGCGTTACACAGGACGACGTGAGGCAAATGCTCACTCGCCTCGAAGCTCCGGCCCCGGTCAAACCCGACAAGAAGCTCAAAGAGGAACTGATCAAAATGGCCGGTAAGCAACGCGAGTTGCTGCTGGAAGTAGTCGACAAGGATCAGATGAAGCAGTCAGACAAAGATAAACTACACAAGCTTTACGAAAACAACGTCGTCAAGCTCTGTGAAATAATAAAGACCGTCGGTTGGCCCACCACCGCACTCGTCGATCGCCAGGGCGTGTTCGCGGCGTTCCAGATTCTCAAAAGCGGCGGAACGTTCGAACTGCAACGCGATTTACTGCCCGTTATCGTTGCCGCTATCAAAAAAGATCCGAGTCAGAAAGTGGTGTTTGCCGGACTGTACGACCGGCTTCGCGTCAGCGCCGGCATGAAACAACTCTTCGGTACGCAAGCCGTCAGCATGAGCGGCTTTCTAATTCTCTATCCGATTGAAGACCCAGCAAACCTCGATTCGCGGCGTGCGGAGTATGGTCTCGCGAAGATGGACGTGTACATCAGAGGTCTCCAACGCACTTACGGCAAGCCGCTCATCAAAGCACGCCAGCCGCCCACCAGCCAGCTCTCAAAGCAACTAACAGACTCCGTTACCAAAGCGATCGACGCAACCCAGATCGATCCGATTGAAGTCGATCCGGGCGACGTTATCAAAGTGGAAACAAATCTCGTGAGTCTCAACGTCAGCGTCTTCAACAGCAAGCTGAAGACGTTTGTGGGTTCACTGACGAAAGAAGATTTTCGTGTGCTGGAAAACGACCAGGAACAAACCGTCACCTACTTTGCCTCGACTGACGTGCCGTTTGATCTGGTGTTGCTGGTTGACTTGTCAGGATCCACTTCGGAGAAACGCGAACTGATCAAGCAGTCGACACTGCGGTTTATTGAGGCGGCGCGTCCGGCTGACCGGCTCGCGATCGTCACCTTCTCTCATACGGTGAACGTCGTGTCACCGTTGACGCTGGACCGCGCTCAACTGGCAGCGAGCGTTGAGAAGATGGAAGGTAAAGGCGGATCGCACGTCTGGGATGCACTTAAATTCGCCCTCGACGAAATAATTGGCCCAAAGACGTTGGAACGACGCCGCGCGGTCGTACTGATGAGCGATGGCGTCGATGGCTCTTTAATGGGCACCTGGGGTTCGAACACTTCCTTTGCCGACCTGGTCGAACAAGTACGACAGAACGATACACTCATCGTGCCGATTTATCTCGACACCGAACAGAGCATGGGAAACGATTACATAAAGGAACAGTACGAGAATGCGCGTCGCACGCTTAACCTGCTCGCGCAGGAGAGTGGTGGATCTTATTACCATGCACGCAAACTATCGGACCTCAATGGCGTATACGAGCAGGTAATCAACGATCTCGGTAAGGTCTACAGCCTGGGATACAAACCGGCGAACGCGAAGCGCGACAGTGGTTGGCGCTGGGTTACGGTATCAATCAAGAACCGGCCGGACCTGGTAGCACGTACGCGTCCCGGGTATTACGCGCAGTAAGATCTCCAAGAGGATTTCTCGCGCAAAGACGGAAAGGTGGCAAAGAAAGGCCTTTAGAAACGCGGCAGCGCTTTGCGCCTTTGCGCGAAATATTTCTGTTGACTTTTCATACCGTAACGGAATAGTGTGCGCCCGTTCTCACAATGCATACATTCTCAAAAGTCACACTTCTACTCCTCTTACTCTTCACTGGAACTCAAGCACAGACCGGGGTGACGGTGAATGGGACAATTCTCGATCAGAACAAAGCGGTGCTCGTTAACGCAGAAGTGCGCGTGTTGAGTATCGCCAGCGGCCTGATATTGAGGACCACGACAGACTCATCAGGTCGATATGAACTCACCGGTCTGCAACGAGGTTCGCACCAAATTCTCGTCAGCAGCAATGGTTTCGCTACAGCCGCGCGCAGCATCACCTGGCGACGAAACGGCGGTTACACCGAAGACTTCGTGCTCGTGCCCGGCGTCATCGAGAGCAGCATTACAGTTACCGCCGCGAAAGGCAGCGCTCGAGCAACAGCGGAAACTCCTCAGAACGTTACTGTCGTCGATCAATCACAGATAGAAGAGCGCCGGCCCGCGGCGACTCTCCGCGTGCTCGATCGAGCGCCAAACCTCACGCCGGTCATCGCCAACCCTGCGCTCGAGCGTCCACGACTGCGCGGTCTCGGTTCAAACCGCCTGCTAATCACGCTCGACGGCGACCGGCTCAATAACATGCGCAGCGATCCAACCAGCGGTGTCTCGCCAAGCGTGGTAGACGCGACGCAACTGGAATCCGCGGAAGTTCTCAGCGGCGCGGGCTCGAGCCTGTACGGTTCAGACGCGATGGCCGGTGTCATTAACCTGATAACGATCGGTCCCGAATACAGCGATAACGAAAATCGCTTGAGCTTCCGTTTTAGTGGCGACTTTCATACCAACAGTCGTTTTCGCCGCGGCGCGGCCAACGTCAACTGGAGCAGATCGAAATTCGCCTTGTTCGTTGGTGGCTCGCTGTTTCGTCAAAAGAACTATCATTCAGGCAATGGAGAGATCTCGCTCGACGATGTGGTCCAACTCGGCACGCTAAGCACAAACATGGGCAACACGATCGGCAACAGCGTTGCGCGCACGTATGCCGTTTGGAGTCTTCCGCCCGGCGCTGAAATTCCAAACAGCCAGGGCCACGGATTCAACACTCAGATCGATCTACGATTCTTTCCTGCCGAGAATCAAAGCATTCGTTACCGGCAGTTGAATAGCCAGCATCACAATCTCGGCTTCTCGTTTATCACTCCTCCTTTCGATCAGCGAACACAGTTCAACGATTTCCGGCGCCTGGATAAGTATCGCCTGCGCTACGAAGCGCGTGACCTCGCTTCGTGGCTGCCGCGCGTCGCCGCCGGTTTCTACCGCCAGAAGTATTCTTTTCCTGACGACACGATCACATCTCCAATCACGATTGGCAGCAGTTGGACTTTTGAACCCGATCCTGGCGACCCGGAGAACCTGCTTGCCGTGCTCACCGGCAACCGCTCGTCGTTTACCAACGCGAGTTTTTCCGACAACAAGAATTCGGTGACAACCTACGCCTTTGACGCGCAGGCCTCGTTCGCGCCGTTTATCGGCACGTTGCTGACGACCGGCATCGGCTACTTGCGCGATTCGTCAGTCGATGAGTTTTCGCGCACTGACTTCGTTGCGCCATTCAACTTCGTCAGCGGTCGCGCGAGTAATCCGAATTCAATCTATCGAAACTGGGGTTGGTTTAATTTGCTCGAATCCGAGCCGGCGCGGTGGATACGTCTGACAGGCGGGCTACGAGTCGATAATTGGACCACTGAAGCACGAGTGACGCCGGGCTTTCCGGTCGGTGTCGAATCAACTCTGCTCGATCTCTCCTTCGCGGGCCTGGTGGCCGATCCTGGTCCAATCAATGTAGAGGGAGCAGCCGGAATCATCGATCTGATCAAAGGAGTGAAAGGAATACGGACCGCGCGCACGGTGGTGACCGGCAACGTCGGCGTCGCGTTGCGTTTACCGCGAGAGGTGAATCCATACTTCCGCTGGGGCAGCAGTTATCGCGAACCGGGAATTACCGAACGATACCTCCTGCGCGATTTCGGCGATCCGACATTCAGTGTACTTGTAATTCCGAATACGACGTTGAAGCCGGAGCGCGGGCATGAATTTGATTTCGGTGTGAAAGTCCGGCAGCGAAAATGGAACGCTTCGGCAGCTTATTTCATCAACAATTTGAAAGACTTTGTCGGCTCGGCGTTTGCGCCGCCATTGTTTGTCCCGGCCGATCCAGCCAAAGGAATCAATCCGATCTCGCCGTTCTTTCCGTTTCATGGCGTGCTCTACGTGCAGCGCACGAACACAGCGAAGGCTCGCATCAAGGGCTTTGAGGGCACGTATGAAATCAGTTTGCCGTTGGGCCAGGCTGGGACCATCACGCCTTTCGGCACGCTTGGCTGGCTCAAAGGGTCAAACCTGACGCCGGATCAAAACACGCTTCTGCTGATCGAGCAGTTCTACAATCGCGCAGACACCGCGGTGCCGTTACGTGGCTCACAAACTGATGCGCCCTTATCGAGCATCACGCCGTTTCGCATGATCGATGGTGTTCGCTTCGACAGTACCAATCGCCGATGGTTTGGTGAATACGAAGTTCGTTACCAGGCGCGAGTCAAGCGCGTCGATCCCGGCGACATTACGGCTGCGATCTCGACGCAGTACGGTTCACTTGCGAGTCTCAACTCTTTTGCAGTGCACACTCTGCGTGGCGGCTATTCGTATCGGAAAGAAAACCATCGCGCGTTATTCACTCTCGCCGTAGAAAATTTCGCGAATCGTTTGTACTTTGAGCACTTTCAAACAGCGCCGGCGCGAGGACGCTCGGTCGTGTTTGGAATGACACTCGAGTTCGGTTTGTAGGGGCGGCCCTCCGTGGCCGCCCCTGCGGTCAGAAGGGCGTATCTGGGAACAGGGGCGGCCACGGAGGGCCGCGCCTACAACGAAGATGAGACGTTACCTGTTAGTAATAGCTGCGATGTTCGTTTTCTTCGTGCTGCTGTTCATTGCAGTCGAGTCTTTGGGCATTCCATTGCTGACAGATCCCACGCCGTGGATGAAACACGGCGGAGTACTGGCAGCGTCTTTAGGTGTGACCTTGCTGGTGGCGGATGTTTTGTTGCCGGTGCCTTCGAGTTTGGTGATGGTAGCTCACGGAGCGCTCTTTGGTGTCGTGGTCGGAACCCTACTTTCTCTACTCGGCAGCCTCGGTGCTGCGCTTTTTGGATTCGCGATCGGACGCAGCGGCGGCAAATTTCTCGCACGCCTTGTAACGCCGGAAGAGCGCACGCGTGTCGACAAGATGTTAGCCAGATGGGGCACTCTTGCCGTGGTTATTACACGCCCTGTTCCATTGCTCGCTGAGACAGTGGCGATCGTCGCCGGCACATCTTCAATCGGCTGGAGACGCATGGCGCTCGCGAGTTTCGCAGGCTCGCTGCCTCCGGCGCTGCTGTATGCGTTAACCGGAGCAGCATACGCAAATTTTCAAAATGTGGTGCTGATGTTTGGCGCGACGCTGCTTGTCGCAAGTTCATTCTGGTTGATGGGCCGTCTACTCGAGACACTGGTAAATAAGAAAAAAAGGCTGGAAACCTCTATTGACAGCCGACACTAACAGGAGTATGTTCGGCGCGCTCAACCATCGATGTTTTACTCACAAGCGGGCTTCCTTTTAGCAAGTTCTCTCTAAACGCTTAGATCCTAGGAGACAAAATGAGTTACCTGGACGTTCCACGGCTTCACTTCAGTGGTCTATTCTTCACTGGCCCAAGCACGGTCAATAACAGAATTACTAACTATCAGCCGAATACTCCGCTCGAACAGTCCGGCGTATACAGGCCTAATGCGGGGTGGAATCCTCTCGGCGTCGCGCAATGGTGGCTCGAAGAATGCACGGTGTTGAGCGCCGTGGACTCGACGGGAGCTCCGGTCTCTGCTTCCAGCGATACGGTGATCGGTGCTGCCGTTCAATCACCCGGCCCGAAGACGCCAATGAGCGATGGACAAGGTGGCTACTACGACATCGCCAAGATGGTTGATCTTGATGTTCAACAGCAAATCCGCAGTGCTCTCTATGGCGTACGTATCGCCGTAATTTTGCCAAACCAGGCAGGATTCTCGGGATTACTGACAGTTCCTGAGTTGCGACAACTGAACACCAGAATTCCCGGAGTTCAGGGCAGTTGGGGCGCCGTGGGCAACTGGATGGGAACCTTGCAAAACGTCGTCTGGAGCGGCGACGTATCCAGTTCTCCGTTTCTAACGGCGCTGAAGAGTGCCAACTACCCAGGTCTAAATGTAAAGCTAACCGTCGATCTCCATCAGAACAATCCGGCGAATGTCTTCACCTCCGGCGACCAGTTCTGTTATGGCCGTGTGCTCGCCTCGATTGGACCAGCCGTCGTCTCAGAATTACCCCAGGTTGTTCCGGGTCGCTGTCTGCAAACGCCCACCAGTACATCAGCGGATGCGGCTTTGACTTCTCTGACGGCAAACAACGACACACCACCGCAGACGCGGGCGCGAGTCGCAGCTAAAGGTGTCGCGATTGGTGAAGCGCGGGCCGCGAAAACAGTCAATGCTCTCGCTGCGGCAGCGCCTGATCCGTGGAATCCCGCCTTCGCCATCATTCGCCAGGTGGGAAATCAAACATTGCTCAGCATAGACATTGGTGGATGTATTTATTTGAACTATCAGGGTAGCCCTCCAACCAGCTCGGACGGAACTTTTGAAGTCGACTCAGCTGTCGTTGGTGTCGTCAGTGCGACGACCAACCAATTCACACCTTTCGTCAATGGCAACATCTCTATCGCGCCGCAATATACACCGTTGGCATCGACTGCCAAGAACACCACGCTGGTAAAGAACAGTTGCGTGTTCAGTTTCCCCATCACACCCGCTGACGGTACCAGCTACAAGAGCAATCCGCTTGCGATCCAGGTCAACGGCACAACTGTGGCCCAGGAAAACACGGATGGGAGTTGGATGGATCTCTCCGTTTCTTCACAACGGCTCGAATGTGCCAATGCACCACAACCCGGTCAGGCAGTGTTGATGGTGCGAAAGTTCGGCAATCCGGTGACGCAGCAAAAACCGCCCGTAACGACCCAGATTAAGTTGCCCAGTGGCGCCACCACGACCGACGTGGATATCGTGATTGGCAACACCGATGCTAACGGGAACGCTCCTATCACTACGAACGTGAAGGCCAGTAGCCTGAATTTGCCGGAGGACCGGCAGCCACTCGATAGTGAGGTGTGTCTCGCTTTTATGACTGATATCAATAATGGGCAACCGATTGGCGATGGTCCATCGGAAGGAGCAAACCTTTCAGTTCTGTTGTTCAACGCTTACCAGGCTCCGGCAAATCCCACCTGGAACGACGTCGGCGCGATCTTCGGAGCATACGGGCGCCTCTATCCGGGAATGAGATCGAGGTTCGATATCTCCGATCAGGCGACCGTCCTCGGTGATCCTCAAGCAGTGCTGGCTCACATGGATTTGCCGTTTGGCGATCCGGCTTACATGCCGGTCACGCGCGATCTGTCGCCCAGCAAGATGGCCATGATTATTTCCTGGCTGAAAACTCAAGTGAAACCCTAATGAAACCTTAGTGAAACCCTGGTCCTGGCAAGAGAGACATCATGAAGAAACTAATGCTCCTCGCGTTCCTCGTCATCGCTACCGGCTGCACCACTTCGCCGGCGCCTAACACCAACACCCCAGGCGCGTCTCCCACACCCGGGGACGCAGCGGCAGTTCCCTACAGTGTTACGCTCACAGGGTTTACTATCTCCGGCTTCCCCGGAGTTCACTCGGCTGTAATCGCAGGCAGTCCGGAAAAACTTCTGGTGTTTGGCGGACGTCGCAACGGACTCCACGGTTTCCCAGGCGGCCACGACGCCCAAAAAGGACCTGCGTTTCCAAAGACGGAAGCCAACGACACTATCTACGTGTTGAACCTGGTGACCAAACAACTGCTGGGTAGCGCGCCGGTAGGAACGTTGCCGGTAGCAATCGCCAACCAGCTCAAAGCCACAAATCTGCAGTACGAGATGCTCAACGGCTGGCTTTACGTGATGGGTGGGTATGGCCAGGATCCGAAACTGGGTTCGCTGACCACGCTCGGTTACATGACCGCCATCAATTTCGATGCACTGGTCGATGCAGTGATTACTAAGAAACCGCTCGACGGAAACTTTGCTGCGACTAACATGGTCCAATTCTCTCATCTCGCGCTGGCGATTACGGGTGGAGACCTTGAACTACTGACGGACACGACCAGCGGAGGCACTCTTTTCGTGCTCGCGTTTGGACAGCAGTACGATGGCGAGTACACGCCGGGTGGTGGGCTGGTTAATCAAAACTATGCCGATGGTGTGCGAGTTTTTACGTTTAACTTTGGGGCGGGCGGGAAGCCATCGAGCATCAATTTCGTGAACTCATTTCCGAATCCGCCCGGTACGCAAATGGATCCCAACAATCAATTCCATCGCCGCGACCTGACGATGAAAGCCTCGGTCGATGCATCAGGTAACCGGCGACTCGTCGCTTACGGTGGTGTTTTCAAAGGCGGGCAGTTCGAGGGATTTCTGAACCCGGTGTTTATCAATGCCGGTTCGAATGCAGTTACGCTGACGCCTAACACTGCCACTTCTCAACTGATGAGCCAGTACGACACTGCCGCCATTCAGTTGTACGACACTACCGGCAAAATAATGTACACGACGTTTCTTGGCGGCATCAGTCAGTACTACTGGGACTCCGCCACCAACAGCCTCAAACGTGACCCGGTCGACATTAGCAAAGGCATCGATGGACTGCCGTTCATCAACAGCATCTCTACATTGAAGATGCCTTCCAGTAACGATACCGGAACACAGTATCTACACACCGGCCAAACTATGGCTCCGAGTTCGGCGATTCCGAACTGTTCATCCGGGACAAGTACGGTGCCGGCGCCGCTGGGAGGAACTGAATCCAAATTCGTGATCGCTTCGAACGTGCAGCAGGTGACTCCGGGTGTGTTGACGTTAAATTCACTCACCAGTGCAACTGTCGTTGGTTATCTTGTCGGTGGTATCGCAGCCACCACGCCGTACAGTGCCAATGGACCAACCTGCGCATCAAACACGTTCTACCAGGTGACCATCAACGGAACGCAACCAACCAACACCGTTCCACTCCAGGCCCCACCAGGGTAAATCCTGTAAACTGACCTCGTGCAATTCTTCAAACGCAAAGTGATGTATCCGAGCAGGCGGACCGAAGAAACGAGTCAAAGAATAGACAGGCTATTCAAAGATTACGCGACACATATCAAGTCTATTCGAGATTCACTGCCCGAGGGTGCGCGTGCTCTATCCAGCCTTAGTTTTCACGACGCCACGGTCAAAGAAGTCAGAAATGTATCCAAACGTGAGATTGAGATTGTTATTGAGAGCGGAGGGTACGACATTCTCTCCCAAAAGAGTTTGGAGTATGGCGGATACACGCTTTCGTTTTCGGGTGTAAAGAAGGCCTGGGTTCCTCATACGATCGTGGGCGATACCTGGCTTTATGAGGAGATGAGTTTGTCTGATATTGCAGTATTTGATTATCAGGTTCTGTTGTATAAAGATGAGATCAGAATTCAGGCCGGCGATGTGCGGCTGACGAAGAGTTATAGCTGGTCTGCATAACGCAACGCCATTCCTGTTCATCTCATTCGGAGATCGTGGTCGTGGATCAGGATTAGATACTGCTGGCACACGTAACGACATACACCTCGTCGAGTTGAGAGCAGAGCTTCGCACGCCGGAATACGTGTTGTTTTAGGATTTCAAGATTCGCGCCATTGTTGACAGCACACCGAGATGGTAGGCATTGTGGTCGGCAATCAAAAGTGCTTCACGCAAAATTGTCTGGCCATCGCCGTGAGGTATTCCCGCGTACAGATCGGTTGACTCATTCTCCACGAGTGCTTCCATCTGTTGCAAATCATTTCGAAACCCATCAATCGTTTCTTGCCATAACGCCGGCGTCCCCAATTCATCCGGCCTGGGCCAATAACCCTTTGGAAACTCGGGCGAGACATGGTTGGAATCCCGGCTAAACTCGAGTATGTCCCATTGCGCAATACGCATGTGCTCCAGAACTTGCCACGGTGTGTAGGGCAGTCCCTCGATCTGGCGATTGCACAGGTCTGCGGGAAAGCTACCCACGAAGTCGTCAAATGATAGATGAGCGCCGCCACCTCTCAGAAGGTAGAGTACGTGCTTTCGTAACGAAGCGTCGGTTTGTTTCTGTACCATAATAGCTATGTCCCTCGCCTGTTCGTAAACGCTAATCAACAGATCGTTCAAGAAGATATCAGCACGTAATAACGGCTGCCAGGAACGGCAGCCGTATTGGTTGCAAGTCATCTGACCAGGCGTATCGATGCAGTGGCGGTCTAACCTCCGAACGTTGTGACTACGAGATGTGTGTCCATGTACTCCGTCACTTCCTTGATCGTCCCTTCCTCCAGTCGAAACACGAAGCAGTATTTGTTGTTGTAAGGCAAGCCGCTTTTAGTCGTTACCTTGCCGCGGCATTCGACCACCACATAATTATCATCGGCAATAACTCGATCGGCGACCATCGTGTATTGATCCGCAAATTGTGAGAACAGTGGACCCACAAGTTCATTCAGCAGCGCCGCTTTGCCTTGGTATGCCCGGGAGAATTTGGTTGTACCGGTAACATGCCACACCACGTCGTCGGCGAGCACCTCGACCAGCGCCTGACTGTTTCCTTTAGCGAGCTCGGCAAATACTTGTTGCATTAGTCGCCTATTCTCGGCAGTAGTCATATTTCCCTCCTCCGGCAGTTCCGAGGCTTCTTCCACTTGTGCTTTTTGTGGTGGTTACTTCTTGAACAACTTCGCGAACGCCTGACGCGCATCCGTCGGAGGACCTGACGAAGTTTCTCGCTCTACTACAGTTCGTGGCGCGAACAGTTCGCAGGTGTTGCGCGCGTTTTTGTTAACTATTTTGACCGTGATCGGCTTACGACATTCAAAGCGGGCGCTCGGATCGAAGTACGTGCACTGGCGGCACGTGTGGAAGTCGGCATTGCACTTTGGGCAGGTGCTGGTCAGGGTGATGTTCGTCGGAGCTTTTGCTCCACACGCATTGCACTTCACCGTCTCACCAAATGCCATCATTCGTGGCGAGCGTGGGCCTTCGCGATCAGGCGGCTTCGACTGAGGCTTAGGTCGCTGCGGTTCGCGGTCGTTGTCCATGTAGCCGCGCTGACGATATTTGCGGTCGCTCATCTTTTGCGCTCCAGTAGTTGAAGTGAGGTGAACAAATCATACGTGATTTTTGACAGGATTGCAGGATTAGACATGATTTACGTGTTAATTCTGATAATTTGTGTCGTTCATGTAAAAGTGACTTTTCGCGCAAAGAACTTCAACTGAAGGGGCGCTTCGCGCGTTGGTCCAACGACCTAGCTGTTCGTCTCGGCGGCTTTCTTCATTAGATCGCAGAGCTTCCTCGTGGTGTTAAGGTTCCTAACAGTCATGTCCTTAAAGATCTTCCGGCTTGAGAGTTTCTGCATGTTCGTTCGGGGGAATTCGCTCGCCTGGACCGACCACAAGAGAGTGCCCGGACGATACAAGATCTCTTCGACGTCGCTTTTGGCCGGTAGCTCGGCCAGGATCTTTTCCGAATCGATTGAGTGACGGAGAAACATAACGTTGTGTCGCCAACCAGCGTCACCACCCCAGCCTGGAGGCAAACTCTCCACTAGTTTGGCCATCTCGGAAAGACTGCGTAGAACCACTTTGGATTCGAGCTGATAATCTCTCGCCAGCATTTGCTCGATTTTTATTTCCAACTTCCGTGCGTCACCCTCTTTCGTCTTGAAAATGATATTCCCACTGTTGATGTAAGTGGTGACTTGCTTGAATCCCATCGTCTCGAAACTCTGTTTAAGCGAGCTCATGCTGATCATGTTGTTGCCGCCGACGTTGACGCCGCGCAGGAGCGCAACAAATACGTTGAGACGCGATTTCGATTCTTTTGTATCCATCAGGGCTCATCATTTTACAGGATTCAGATGAGACCGCTCCTTGCTTTTTATCAGTTCATCGCTCTATCATCTGCCCCACCCAGAAGACAGAACCTCCCAAAGTTCCTCCTCCCAGGGGCCGGACGCTCCCATTCTTACCAACAACTGTCGTAACTCAGTGGAGGGTTAGTTATGAAGAAAACGCTTGCAGTGTTTGCTCTAGTAGCTGTGTCCGTAGCAGCGGTGGTCCTTACCGCAGTCCACGGTCAGGATTCCAACGGTGGTTCTAAATTCCGTCGCCTGCGCGCGGAGAAACGAATTAACAATCAATACATCGTGGTACTCAAAGACGACGTCGCCGACGTAGAGGGAGAAGCCCTCCGTCTGTCGCGCGATTTCGGTGGCGATCGCAATGGCGGCTATACCTACCAGCGGGCTATCAAAGGTTTTTCCGTGCGCATGCCTGAAGCACAGGCCACTAAACTCGCGAACGATCCGCGCGTCGCATTTGTCGAGGAGGACGGCGTAGTTAGTTTGGGCGCAACCCAGACAAACGCTACTTGGGGCCTCGATCGGATCGATCAGCGCGATCTGCCGCTCAACAGCACCTACAACTTCAACGCTACCGGCTCCGGAGTGAAGGCTTACATCATCGATACCGGTATCCGTGCGTCACACGTTGACTTTGGCGGGCGTGTGATTTCAGGTTTTACAGCCATCAACGATGGTCTGGGCTCGAATGACGGTAATGGACACGGCACTCACGTAGCCGGCACGGTTGGTGGTTCAACCTGGGGAGTCGCGAAGAACGTTACGCTCGTCGCGGTTCGCGTTCTGGATTCGAGTGGTAGCGGCACCAATTCTGGTGTTATCGCGGGTGTGGATTTTGTCACTTCGAATCATCAGGCCGGCCAACCGGCAGTAGCCAACATGAGTTTGGGTGGCGGCGCTTCATCGGCGCTCGACACGGCGGTCAATAATTCAATCAATGATGGAGTGACCTATGCAGTTGCTGCAGGAAACGAGACTCAGAATGCCTGCAACGTCTCTCCAGCCCGCACGGCGAACGCGATCACTGTTGGCTCAACGACAACAAGCGATGCACGCTCCTCATTCTCTAACTTCGGCACTTGCGTCGACATCTTTGCGCCCGGCAGTGGAATCACGTCGGCATGGAGGACCAGCGACACGGCCACCAACACGATCTCAGGCACGTCGATGGCGACACCGCACGTCGCGGGCGTCGCAGCGTTGTTCCTGGAAACAAATCCGACCGCTTCGCCGGCCACGGTAACGGCGGCCATCATCAACAACTCTACCCCGAACAAAGTGACAAACGCGGGAACAGGCTCTCCCAACCGGCTGCTCTTCTCGTTACTGAGCGGTGGACCAACGCCGACTCCAACTCCAACTCCAACTCCAACACCAACTCCGACGCCCGTACCGGGAGGAGAATTGTTGCTGAACCGTGGATTCGAGTCGGGCGGTGTTAATTGGACCGCGACCGCGGGCGTGATTAATAACTCCACGCAACAAACGCCTCGGACCGGCGCGTGGTATGCATGGCTAAACGGCTATGGTGTGACGCACACCGATACATTGTTTCAGCAGATAACGGTGCCGTCAACGGCGACGACCGTGACGCTCAGTTTCTGGATCAAGATCACCACGGCCGAGACGACGACCACTACAGCCTTCGACAGGTTGCAAGTACAAGTTCGCAATTCCAGCAATACGGTATTGACGACTCTTGCCACCTACTCGAACTTGAATCGGTCCACCGGGTATGTGTTGAAGAGTTTTAATCTGAATGCCTTCAGAGGACAGACGATTCGGATCTACTTCCTGGGAACGGAGGACTTTACGCTGCAAACGTCCTTCGTGATAGATGATACGTCCTGCACAGTGCAGTAACATTGGCCCACTTGCTTAAATGGGGGCGAGCCCACCAGGGCTCGCCCTTATTGCATTGGGGAGTTTATTGTAGGGGCGGCCCTCCGTGGCCGCCCCTCGTTCAGAACAGGTATCATTTGAAACCATGAAACTGCCAATGAAACATCCGTGGTTAGTGCTCGCGGTTCTTTTCACCGCAACACTCTCAGCAGTTTATTTAACTTTGGCTCGTCCATGGACACGGACCACTCCCACGCCCCTCACCGGAACAGCGGCTCCGGCACAACCTGCGACCGTAGAGATCACTTACATCGCCAACGAAGGAGTACTCATCTCCTCAAGCGGCAAACAAGTATTGATTGACGGCCTGCATCGCGAATACCAGCGCGCCTACGCGTTTTTACCGCCGGCGGAGCGTGAAAAGATCGAGACGGCGAAAGCGCCATTCGACAAGATTGATCTGATCTTAGTCTCACACCGTCACCTCGATCACTTTCATCCCGAATCGATCGGACTCCATCTGCAGCACAACCCCAAAGCACTGTTGGTGTCTTCTCAACAAGTGGTAGAAGAGGTCGAGAAGAATTTCAAAGACTATCAAGCGATCAAGGCGAGGGTGACAGGCGCGACTCCACCGTGGAAAGAGAAAGTCGCGATGAAGGTTGCGGGAATTGATTTCGAGATCCTGAGTTTGCGGCACGGCACCGGACGACATGCCAGTATTCAAAACCTGGGACACATCATCAAACTCGGCGGTAAGAAAATATTGCACATCGGCGACGCAGACACGGCAGTCGAAAACTTCGAGAAATTCAACCTGGCCCAGGAAGGAATTGACATTGCGTTCATACCCTTCTGGTTCCTGCTCGGAACCGAAGGACAAACAATCGTCCGAGAGCACATCAAACCAAAACAAATCATCGCGGTCCACATCTCACCGGACGAGAGCGAACAAGTAACCGGCCAAATCAAGCAAGCTTTCCCAGGCGCAGTCGCGTTCACCAAAATGTTGGAGAAGCGACAGTATTAGGAGCTGTTGATCTTCTGGCGAAGAATATTTCTCGCGCAAAGGCGCAAAGAAAGCCCATAGAAACGCGGTAGCGCTTTGCGCCTTTGCGCCTTTGCCCGAGATCTTCTCGGTAGAGGTACTTTTCGGGCAAAGCCGCTTGAACTCTAAACTGCATCATTACCGTTGCCCTGTTTCCTTTCAAAATTGTTATGACGGCTTGTATTATTATGAGCAAACCCAAGCTTATAGATCCGCGAAAACCAAATTCGAAGAAACGGAGACATTTGTGATGAGGGAAGACAGTGTGGATATCCGTGAAGACCACGAGGAACCGGCTAACGGAGGAACGAGAGGTGGTCACCAGCCGGATGATGATTCCGAGTCTGGCGCACGGGATGAATATCCTGCTAACGGCGGAACACGCGGTACTGCACCAGTGTCAACCACTGCGGCGCAGCAGCATCCGAGCGCGTCAACTGACACAACATAAGCACCGGAAAACTTCGGATGTTTTGAAGCAGCCGTTGTAATTCAGGTTCGAGGCCTCATAACCTTCAACAGCCCTCCCACTGAGATGGACAACATATCCTTATCCCGTTTATTGCCCAGGAACTATTCCCCGCCACAGTCGGTTTACGAGATTCAGAGCCGGCTGAAAGCCGGCGAGCCGGTTTGCTTTAATCCCAACCGAGTTGTGCAAAAAATAGATCACGCGATCAAAGCAGATCGAGATTCTCGCACCATACAAAGTAAGTGGCTCAAGGAGCTCTGCAAGAACAATAAAATCTGTGTGCCGATTGTGCTTCGACATGTAATCATTAAGGCTGATCCCGAAGAAGAACTGGATTTAAGCAGCATTACGTTCAAGCACCCCGTAGCGATAGTCGATTCGGAGATCGATGTTCCATTGAATTTTAGTCGCTCCACTTTCCAGCGTTTCATTGCTCTGGATGGGTCGACGTTTTCAGGACCAGTGAATTTTGGATCCGCGCACGCAATGGATAAGTTTGCAATCGTGGGCTCGATATTTCCCGATGAAACATCATTTGAAGATCTGATCGTCGACAAGGATTTTGAAGCCGATGGAGCGCAGTTTGGAAGCGTTAGTTTTAAACGAGCAACCTTCGGTCGTTGCATATTATTCAATCCCGTCAAAATCGAAAATAAGTTGCAACCGGCGAAGTTTTCCGGCCCAGTTGATTTCTCGGATTGTTCCATGGATGGGCCTGCCGAGTTTCAGGGCGCCTGTTTTGAGAAGGCCGCAGACTTCACACGGCTTCACGTAAAGAAGGTCGTTAAATTCAATTGCTTTCCCGAACGCGGGCCCGAGTGCTACAAGGGTGATCCGGATTTCAAGCGAACGCGCTTCGGCGAGAAAGTCGCGTTTATAGCGGCGCGCATTGACGACACAGCAAAATTCATGGGTGTTGAGTTTGCGGGTGACGTCGATTTCGAACGCTCAATAATCGGCGGCAATGCCCTCTTTCATGAAAGAGAGTGCAGAGATGATTTTGTTTTCACCGAGTTTAAGAAAAGAGCCAGGTTCCTAATGGCTCAATTTCAGCAAAATGCTGAATTCGATGGGGCTAAATTCAAAGGCGAGGCCGTTTTCGAACGTTGTCGTGTTAATAACAACGCTTACTTTCGAGCTTCGATCTGTGAGGAGCAACTCCGTATGGCCCGGTCGGGAAATAAAAACGGGCTGGCAGCGGTCACCTGTCCTCACAAACCCAGCGGCGCGCATTTCGAAAACCAGGCTGTTTTCACTAATGCATACATTGGCGGTGATGCTGAGTTCACTGCCGCGCGGTTCTCTGATCGAGCACGTTTCGAAGGAATGCACATCGCGGGGGTAGCGTATTTCGACGCCGTCACCTCTGGGGTTCCTACCGATCCTGTCACATTCGAGAAGTCTGTAACGTTTTCAGGTGCGGACATTGGAATTCGAGCTGATTTCACTAAAGCGAGGTTCGTCGATAGAACTGCCGCCCGCCAACCCGATCCTGACAGTCAAGTCGATGCTGGAAACACTGATAACCAAGCCGATCGGGAAAGTCCCATTAATTTCACCCTGATTAAGATCGCCGGTGAAAGCGATTTTGAAGGTGCTTACTTCGGCGCGCGAACTGACTTCAATCTCGCTGAGATTCGGGGAACTGCCGTTTTCACTGATGTCGCCTTTACAGAAATGACTTCTTTCCGGGACGCACGTTTCGGTTCTTTAGAGTTCGGCGCAACAGCAGTACCGAAGGAGAGCTGGTCTAAGCAACTGCTCAATAGCCTCAAATCCGCCTTCGGCTCGTCTAACAATGGAGCCATTGCCACGCAACACATTCGACCATTTGCAAAACAAGTCGATTTAGACGGCTGCTCCTATAGCCTTACCAATCCACATGATGGCAAGGTGCTGTTGGATGCGCTGGGATCGACTGAAGCACGGCAGCCCTACTATTTTTTAGAACGTTCTCTACGGTCAACCGGCAATGACGACACAGCCGATGAAGTTTATCTTCAACTAAGAAAAAATCAGAGACGACGCATCTGGCCCGAGACGAAACAACACTTCAAGGCCTTACGTTTATGGCAGGGTTTCTTCGGATTACTACGACGAATTCTGGATACGACCTGGTGGCTCATAGCAAATTATGGGGTGCGTCCGCTCCAGCTCTTGTTGTTCAGCCTGCTAATGATTTTTGTGGGTGTATTGGTATTTAGCCGGCCGGGTGCGGTTGTCTTAAAAGACAAGCCAAGAGAGAGCATGCCCGAGCTAACAGTCTCGCGTTCTACTGCTGATAACTTTTTAGTTAAAGAAGTTGTGAGCACGCCCACTCCTTCGCCAGCGCCGTCACCCACTCCACTTGGTATTTCTCAAGCGATCGGTGTGAGCTTTAGCCAATTCGTGCCCATTGTCGAAGTTCCGTCTGGCAGCAAATGGAAACCCTCCGATATCGCAATCTGGCCCTCATTGCCGTGCATATCTTACTCGGCGTACGGCACCATTCACCGATTGGCGGGGGCATTCCTGGTTCCTTTGGGAATTGCATCTCTCACTGGTTTTTTACATCGGCGTGAGAAGCCTGGTAGGTAATTTCCGTTTGGTTGGATGCGCAGCAATCAAGGTCTTAAAAGCAGGAGGGTACTCATGCAAATGCTCGTCATGCGTCGCGCTGTTGTTTTATTACTCGTTGCGGCGATAGTCGCAACGACTTCGCTCATTCCGTCGCCACAACAAGCCGCGGCGCAGTCGTTCACACTCGAACAGATCAAAGGCTATCCGTTTCCCAACGAGCTGACTGCGTCCGCAAGCGGCTCGCGGATCGCGTGGGCATTCAATGAGCGAGGTGCGCGTAACGTTTGGGTCGCGGAAGGACCTGAGTTCAAGGCGCGCAGGTTGACCAACTACGAAACAGACGATGGCCAGGAGCTGACGAGTCTTTCAATCTCTGCCGATGGCAAGTATGTGGTCTATGTTCGTGGCGGTGATCACGGTTCAAACTTCGACAGATCCGTGCCAGTCAATCCCGCAATGGCAACGACGCAAATAAAGGTTCAGATCTGGAGCGCTCCGTTTGCTGGCGGCGAACCGAAGCTCCTGGGTGAAGGTGACGAACCTGCGATCTCGCCGAAGAGCGACAGAGTAGTCTTCGTGAAGGATCGCGGGATCTGGTCCGTTCCGCTTGACGGCTCGAGTCAAGCCAAACGGTTGTTCTACGCACGCGGCGACTGTGGCGCGGCCGAGTGGTCGCCCGATGGCGCGCGGCTCGCTTTCGTTTCCAGCCGCGGTGATCATTCTTTCGTCGGCGTCTATACAAACGACTCGACTCCGATTCTATATCTCGCGCCAACGACTTCGCGGGATTCGAGTCCGCGCTGGTCACCTGATGGAAAGCGAATCGCTTTTGTGCGACGACCCGGAACCGGCGGCGCACCCGAAGCTGTTCTCGAACCACGCCCGCAGGCGTGGTCCATCTGGACAGCCGGCGCAAGCACAGGCGAAGGACAGCAACTCTGGAAGAGCCCGTTTACGTTGCGCGGCTCTCCGCCAACCACGCATGGTGGAACAAACCTGCACTGGGCGGCAGCAGGTCGCATCGTCTTTCTCTCTTACCTTGACGGCTGGCCACATCTTTACTCGATCTCAGAAAACGGCGGCGAGCCTTTGTTGCTGACGCACGGCAACTACATGGCGGAGTACATCTCGATCAGCAATGATCGGCGTTACCTCGTCTTTGCCGGAAATGCCGGCAGCGACGTTGACGACATCGATCGTCGCCACATCGTGAAAGTTCCCGTCGATCGCGCGGAACCCGTCGTCATGACTCCCGGCAAAGGACTCGAATGGACACCTTTCGTCACAGGCGATGGCAAGTACATCGCGTTCATCAGCGCGACTGCACAACGTCCACCACTGCCGGCTGTGATGCCTGCGAGCGGGGGCAAACCAATGCCGCTCGCGGAAGATCGCATTCCCGCTAATTTTCCAACGTCGCAACTGGTCGTCCCAAAGAAGGTGGTCTACAAAGCGCCTGATGGAGTCGATGTTCATGCGCAGTTGTTCGAAGCCACAGGCGGTGCTGCGAAGAAGCCCGCGATCATCTACGTTCACGGTGGACCACCGCGACAGATGCTTCTCGGTTGGCACTATTCTGACTACTACACAAACGCATACGCACTGAACCAGTACCTCGCTAGTCGAGGTTACATTGTCCTGTCAGTCAACTACCGGTTAGGAATCGGTTACGGCTACGATTTTCATCGCCCGTTGAATGCTGGTGTGCAGGGCGCGTCTGAGTACCAGGACATCAAGGCCGGGGCTGAGTATTTGCAGCGGCTGGGCCAGGTCGATGCGAAGCGGATCGGAATCTACGGTGGTTCTTACGGTGGATTTCTAACGGCACTCGCGTTGGCGCGCGACTCGAAGCTATTCGCTGCCGGAGTCGACATACACGGCGTGCACAACTGGACCGCGGAACGCGCTGCTTCATTGCTCGAGAATCGTTATGAGAAACCACCGGACGTTCAACGCGCGCTCGAGGTAGCGTGGCAGTCGTCACCAGTTTCTGCAATAGCAACCTGGAAATCACCCGTCCTGTTGATTCATGGTGACGACGATCGCAACGTCCGTTTCAGTCAAACGACGGATCTGGTGAGGCGACTGGAAAAAGCCGGCGTGGCGTACGAGGAGTTAGTCATACCTGACGACACACATCACTTCATGCGCCACGCGAATCTCGTGAAGGTCAATTCCGCGGTTGCGGCTTTCTTCGATCGCGTGTTTGGAATGAACCGTGGCAGCGAATAAGGTCCAACATTATCCGTGCTCGTCTTGCGGAGCCGATCTGCTGTTTGAGCCTAAAGAAGGCTTTCTGACGTGTCCTTACTGCGGTCACAAGGAAGCAATTCCCGAAAGCACGGAGCAGGTTGAGGAACAGTCATTCGAACTCCACCTGCGCATTCGTCCCGAACAAATGGCGAAGTTGGCAGCGAATGCGCTCGAAGTGCAGTGCCAGAGCTGCGGCGCTAAATCCATCTTCACGCCGCCGGAGGTCGCAGGCAGATGCGAATTCTGTGGTGTGCAGATCGTGGCCCAACCCAAGTCGGCCGATCCGATTCTGACTCCCGGCGGGCTACTGCCTTTTTGTATTACGCAACAACAAGCCAGCTCAGAACTCAGGGAATGGCTTTCATCAAGATGGTTCGCGCCCAACGGTCTCAAATTGTTCGCTCAACCTGAGGCGATACATGGCGTGTATCTTCCTTTCTGGACTTACGACACAAACACCACTACCGACTACACGGGCCAGCGCGGCGAGCATTACTTTGAAACCGAAACCTACTACGAACGCGATGCGCAGGGAAATCAGGTGGCGCGTACGAGACAGGTGATGCGCACTCGCTGGTATCCGGCTTCGGGGACAGTCACAGTTTCGTTCGATGATGTTTTGATACCTGCGACACTCTCGCTGTCGTCTAGTCACCTGTCAGCTTTAGAGCCCTGGGACATGACGGAGTTGAGGACATACGATCCGGCGTTTCTATCAGGATTCAAAGCGCAGCGCTATCAGGTTGATCTACCGCAGGGCTTCGCACTAATGAAGGAGGTTGTTGCGCCTGCAATTGAACGCGAAGTGCGTAGTGACATCGGCGGCGACGTGCAAACGATTTCGAGCCTGGCAACGGATTATTCCGAGATCACCTTTAAGCATCTCTTGTTGCCGGTTTACGCCGGCGCCTATCGCTACAACGGAAAAGTCTTTCAGATTGTGGTCAACGGTCGCACAGGCGAGATACAGGGCGAACGCCCGTACAGTGTTTGGAAGATTGCGCTGTTGGTGGTGTCAGTGCTGATCGGATTTTTGATTCTCGCTCTGGTGTTTGGTGGAGAACAGTAGCTCTTGTTTACTGTAAAGCTCGTCAAACTGTCATAAACACAGCGGAGAAAAACAGTGCCGGGTGTTCGATACTCGGCACTATGAAACACACAAAGTACCTCTACCGAGAAGATCTCGCGCAAAGGCGCAAAGCGCTACCGCGTTTCTATGGGCT
This sequence comes from Pyrinomonadaceae bacterium, assembly GCA_025922875.1. Lineage (GTDB taxonomy): Bacteria > Acidobacteriota > Blastocatellia > Pyrinomonadales > Pyrinomonadaceae > PSRF01. The sequence goes on along the minus strand of JAICGZ010000071.1, from coordinate 1,433 downwards.
TTCTTTGCGCCTTTGCGCCTTTGCGCGAGAAATATTCTTCGTCCATCGATGCGTTTGGTTACTTTTCGTGCAAAGCCGGTCGAAGGGTCGAAGGCAAGCTGAACAATGGAGGGCAAGAGAAGATTACGGTGACAACTATCGACTTTCTCCCTGTGCGAGCGCAGGAGGAGGTAGTGCTTGTATTTCGCGGCGAACCTTCCGCGGCGGTGGTAGAAGTAGTCAGCTACGTCAGCCTTGATCGCCCGCCACAAGAAGCACAAGCTTCAGAGATTCAGCACATTGAATCCATTCTCATTGGCTGACGGATAACGCGTCATATAACCGTGCTTCCTCATCCATGTCCGGTTGTTCCAAAGAAGCGTCTCGTTAGTGCTGTAGTTGAATACCAGTTCTTTAGCAGCGCCGCCGAAACTGATCAAACGCGCGATCGCAGTCTTGTCGGGATGACGGAAAGTCGAGCCATTCGTCGAGACGAGATATGCAGGGCACGAGATCAGATCGAGGACTTGTTGAGAAGTATTGTACGCGCTTCCATGATGCGAGACTTTTACTGCGTCGAGGCGAAGTCGCCCGCCTTCCGGCGCTGCTAAACTCTGCAATGAGTTTTCCAGCAAGTCCGCATGGGCGTCGCCGGCCAACAGCACTCGCTTACCGTCGTATTCCGCGAGCAGTGCGATGCTCGATCCATTTGCTTTCGAATGGTCAGTCTCAAACTTCTCGGCCGCGAGATCGTCGATCTTTATGCCACCGAAAGCTTCGAAACCTGGAGGTATTTCAGGCGGTGGAACCGGCTCAACACCGGGGATAAGATCGGCTGCTTCACATTCCTTTTCCCACTGTGGAATCAAAGCCTCGAGCTTCTGCCGATCTGGCGAGAGGACCGTCAGCTTGAGCCCGCCTTCCAATTCGATCGGTTTGAATCCGGGATCAATTTCGACTGCCCTTCCCCCGAACGTCTTGTTCCACGGCAGACGCTGCGTAAGAATCGCGGTTGTTAGTTTCTCGCCCTGAACCGCGCCGAAGCGTTCCAGCGGAACATTGTTCAGATGGTCGTAGCCATTAAACCAAATGTCGCGAAACGCAACCGGACGCGCCGGATCTTGCAACAGCTTCAGAACGCCTTCGATGTGATCTCTATCTACGTGAGTGACTATCAACAACTCAAACTCCCGCTCTTTGTCAGACAGGCGACTGAGTCGAGTTTTTAAATCCGCGTAAGTCGCCGCTCGTCCGCCATCTATTAGTACTCGGCGTTCGTGACCCGGCTGACCATACGTCAACAATAAGCAATCACCCTCACGTGCGGGTAACATTTCGATTTGAAACATCTCTTGATCCTACCGGGCCAGCGCGATTGAGGTGAAAGTTTGCGACGTGTCTGAGCGCCAGGAGATCTGCTGTACAGCTTGTAACATTCGTTGCGCCTCCTGGTC
>JAICGZ010000070.1 GCA_025922875.1 Pyrinomonadaceae bacterium | reverse complement strand
CAGACCGGACCACACGGCGCGACTGGTATCACTGGCCAGACCGGGCCCCAAGGTTCAACCGGCATCACCGGCCAGACCGGACCACAAGGTGCAACAGGCGTCACCGGCCAAACGGGACCGAAAGGCGCAACCGGTGTCAGTGTCACTGGCCAGACCGGACCCCAAGGTTCAACCGGCATCACCGGGCAGACGGGACCAAAAGGCGCAACCGGTGTCAGTGTCACTGGCCAGACCGGGCCAGCCGGCGCAACCGGACCCGCCGGTCCCAACAAGTGGATGGCGAACGTTCAGGATCTGCTCGAGCAGATGACGTGGGCCATCAACGAAGGCGGTCCCGCAGTGGGCGGCAAACAGGAAGTTTTTGAGTTCCTCGCAAATATAGGACGGGTGATCTTTGCCAACCCAACTTATACTACCCCGCCTCGAGATCCCAGAAAGCCATATCCTCCCGACTTGCTACCGTTGATCCAGCAGATGTCATGGGCATCAGCTGAAAAACCGATCCCGACAAGCATCGAAGTGTTTTTGGCAACAATCTCATGGTACTTCAGAGGTACGGGACCGGTCATGAATACTGGTCCTTATTTAAGGCCGACTTCGCCTCCCCTGCCTCCGGCATTAAAGTCGCTGCCGTTGATTGACCTCCCCGATTTGTACCAGATTGCGTATTGGCTCATTAATGAAGGACGGGGAAACCCAGTAGCTTATGCTTTTATGCAGGCGGTGGGGCATTACCTCTTTCAACCCACGCCGCGTACTGTTCCCGGACCGTACCGGTATCCCACGAAATTTGATTCGGATCTGTCCAATAAGACTGACTGATCACGGGGATCGTGCAGTATGTCGCAATCGAAGCAGACGGTGTGTCTGAACATGATTGTGCGGAATGAGTGCCGTGTCATTGAACGCTGCCTGAATTCCGTCCGAGGATTTATCGATCACTGGGTGATTGTAGACACCGGCTCGATCGATGGTACGCAGCAGATCATTCAACGATGCATGCGAGGTGTGCCGGGCGTGCTTGTCGAACGTCCCTGGATCGATTTTGCACACAATCGCTCCGAGGCATTGGAATTAGCGCGTGGGAAAAGTGATTACGTTTTTGTCATCGACGCCGATGAGGAACTGGTATCGGCTCCGGACTTTTCGCGACCGCAACTCAAGTGTGACGCATACTACTTGAAGATCTATTCCGGGCCCGTTGCGTTCTGGCGAATTCAGTTATTCAAGAATGCTGGTTGGCGATATGAGAGTGCGGTCCACGAGTATTTAGTAGTGCCTGAAACAGCTACTGACGAGCGACTGCAAGACGTGTGGATCAACAGTCACACAGACGGAGCGCGGGCCGCGGAGCCCGGAGTTTACCAGCGTGATATCGAGTTGCTGTTGCGCAGCTATGAGAAAAATCCGAACGAGTCACGGACCGTTTTCTATCTGGCTCAGAGTTACACCGGCGCTCGAAAGCCTGAGTTGGCGCTTCAGTATTATCAGCGGTGCGTCGAAGTCTCAGGTTGGCCTGAAGAAGCGTGGTTAGCCATGTTTCAGATCGCCGAGACAAAGTTACAACTGCAACGCGATTGGTCTGAAGTACTACAAGCGTATCTGGCGGCTTATCAGTACCGGCCTGATCGCGCGGAGCCGCTGTACCGGATTGCTGTTCACTATCGTTGGCAAGGTGCTTTTCATCTGGCGCGCTTGTTCCTGCAACAAGCAGCGGCGATTCCCTATCCTCAACAGGATTACCTGTTTGTCGAAGATCGACTCTATCGCTACCTCATCAAGATGGCGCTGGCGACATGTTGTTATCACACGGGTGACTATGAGGCGGGAATTCGAATCTGCGATGAGTTGCTCGAGGATCGCCGACAGATTCCGGCGAATATCTACGATCAGATACTCGTCAACCGGCAGCAATGTGTTACGAAAGCAGCGGAGGTCTATGCGAACTCAGCCGACCAGCGTCCGAAGGTGAAGGTGTTTGTCGCGTTCCGTAATCCCGGGCCGCATTTTGACAGTTGTATCGAGCGTTTGTTGGACCAAACCTGTGTTCCGTTTGAGATGGTGTTCCTTGACCTTGGCTCGACTGACGGATCGCAGGAGAAAGTTCCGATCGAAGATCCGCGCGTTACGTTCGTTGATCGTTCCGAAGATCACGGTGTTGCTTCGTTTATGGCTGAGCACTGTGATGAGAGTGACATCGTGTTACTACTCGACGGCCGTCACTGGTTGTCGTCAGACGAAACGTTGGCCCAGTTGCAACGATACTTTGACGATCCCGGCTGCCTGGTGAGCCACGGCCGATGTACCTATCCACTCGCTTTTCGCGGCAGGCTGTTGCAACAAGTCGTTCGCGACGATCCTGGAGCCTCGACATTCGAGGAAAAACTCCTCGCGGCGGCAGGCTCCGAGAAGATCAGAATTAACGCAGAACCGATTTGCGTTGGCTATCCCGTAAATCTTGTAAATCCTGAAACCCTGTCAACGGTTTCGAAGAACACCCGTCCGATGATCAGTTGTCTAACCGTGACGCTCAACCGCCTCGTGTTGTTGAAGGAAGCCATTCATTACTATTGCGAGCAGACTTATCCAAATCGCGAACTGATTATCGTCACTGACGGCTCTCCGCGATATCGACAGGCGGTAGACGATTACCTTCGCTGGCTCGGCCGCAGTGACATTCGACTCGTGTATGTCACGGAAACAGGAAAGACACTGGGAGCATTACGGAACATTTCACTCGACGCTGCCAGAGGCGACATTGTTTGCCAGTGGGACGACGATGATCTGAACCATCCTCAACGGCTTGAACGCCAGTACGAACAGATGAATGCCGCCGGCGCTGACGCCTGCTGCTTCACCGATCAACTTCAGTTTTTCTTCCAGGGGCGATCGCTCTACTGGTCTGATTGGCGCACCGCGGCTGGGAATGGAATCAACCACCTGATTCCGGGAACGCTGATGGTCCATCGTGACACTCGCTTTCGTTATCCCGAAACCGATGAGTTTGCCGCGGCCGGTGAAGACAGTGTTTTGCTCGAGCAGATCGCCATGGAGCGAACAGTGACGCCATTTCAGGATGCCGGTTTTCTCAACGTCTATTCGTGTCACGGTAAGAATGTGTTTCCCGAACTCCACCATCGACGCATCGCGGCTCAGAGCGGACGATCGTTCGAGTTTTTGCGACGACAGGAGTCAGTCCTGCGCGACGCACTGCGACACTATCGACTGCCTGAACCATATCGAGTGACGACAGGTGAAGGAGTGGTGATGTTTGTACAAAATTAAGAAGATAGGAGCTGTGATGCCGGATTCATCTGACTACCTGGATCACGCGGTTACAGCAGTAAAGATCATGACCGACAAGTGGTTTCCACCGACGGTGCCGTTGGTTCCGGTTGACTACTGGCGCACGCCCGTCATCTGCACTTTGCTGGTCGACTTGATGGCGCAAACAAAGCAGGTGGACTACACCACGACGCTCCAAAACGCGAAAAAGGCTGGTGAGTGCTGTTTTACATGGTGCGGCTTTTACGATGACCTGACGTGGTGGGGCCGCTTGTTTATGCACTCGTACAACTATTTTCAAAGCCAGTCTGATCCGGCGACGGCGAAACCTTTTCTCAATGATGCTCTGATTGTGTCTGACCAACTCAGCCAGGCGTGGGACAAGTGGGCTGCTCCGGAATACTGTGGCGGAGGCGTCTGGTGGAAGCGCCCTACACGTTTTGAGCCGCCCGTGTTTCCGAGTAACTTCAAAGCCTCTAATTCCACTTTGGGCTTTATGGAAACCGCGCTCGCTTTGTACCTCGTGCTCGGCGACAAGAAATATTTGGACCTTGGACAAAAGTGCTGGGACTGGATTGTGAAGTCCAGGTATATCGATGACAAGGGCCTGGTCTGGGGTGCATTGACCCCTGACTGCACGATCGATCCGAATAACGTGCCGGTGCTCAGTTTGCAGGGCGAAGCGCTCGCTCCGCTGTGGTATCTCTATCAGGCAACGAAGAATACCGAGTATCTCGATATCGCCGATCGAATTGCTCACGGAACGATGTCCACGATGGTGTGGGAAGGGACCCAGATCATGCAGGACCGTGACGATGCGACATGGGCCAGTCACGATGACGCATGGAAACGCAAAACCGATAATTCGGGTGACACGCCGTTTAAGGGTCTCTTTGCGACCTATCTCGGCGAGTACGCTAAAAACCTGTCTGGGTTAAGCAATCCTGCACGGCAACAGAACGCCGCAACGTACGCGGCGTTCCTGCGCGCCAATGCGGACGCAGTGTGGACCAACTATCCCGGCCACATGTTCAGCATGGATTGGCACACGCTGGATGAAAATTATCAACCGATACCCGACGCGGACGAAACTAACGCCTCGATGCAGTATAGCGGTGTGGCCGTACTCGCCGCCGCCGCGCTTGTCAGTTAACGAAAGAAGATCTCTCACGCAAAGGCGCAAAGGCGCAAAGCGCTCCGTGTTTCTACAGATCTTTCTTTGCTCCTTTGCGCCTTTGCGTGAGAAAACTCTCTTCGTTCAGAGGTACGTAAATTGATTACTCTCACCCAAGTTGAAGGAACACGCCTCTATCAGTCAGAGCGTTCGGCTGAGCCGGGCTTTCTTACTTATTACGTCAGTGACGATCAGGTGCTCGTTGAAGACCTGCCGCGCACGCTGACAGTCGATGAAGCCTGGTCAGAGAAAACTTTGCACGGCTATTTTCTGTTCCTCACGAAGGAGCCGGTGGATATTCGCGAATTCGCCGCAGTCGTAGCCGAGCACTCCTTCGCTATTCCCAAGCACGCAAGTTTCGCGTGGGTGCAATACGAAAAAGGTCCGCCGCCAACATTCAGCGTCGCTTATCAACTGGAGCTCGAATTCGACCAAACTGAAGAGCACATCGTGATCGCTACCGGAGCGACATTCAACTTCGGTGGTTACGGGCTTCCTTTCATGCCGCAGGGTCTCGTGCAGCCCGTCAAGACTCACGATGGAATTCAACAGTTTCGCTTCGAGTATCCGCTCTCATATCCGCCGGATGCTCCGCCCGATTTACCTCCGTTGCCACGCGCTGAAGGAACTGGTGTGAACGTGCCTCTGTCCGGCCCGCAGCGATACGTGCTTCAGAGTTTGGCGCTGATAGGCGACTTCTCCAATGACGCGAGTCAGGGTTTCAACGCGGGCATTCGTTATTTCTACGAGCAGGGCGGCAAAGTGTTGTCGCAGTTCTATCCGATATTTGCGACGAGTGGAGATGGTTATCAAGTCGAATTTCAGATTAATTGGGATCCACTGTCGCCGTTGGATCCAAAGCGATCGTGGATGAAGTTCACCGGCAACGCGTACCTGCTGAAGATTACGGGCGAGGGGCAGGGGCAAATCGAAGTGGCCAGGGACGCGAACGTACTACCATCATGGCTGCGGACGATTTACGGAAAGCCTTTGTGGTTGCGACCGGTGCTGCACGGCGATCATGCGGCTAAGCTGGTGATGCAGCCGATGCCACCCGATAGTTCCGGGCGACCAAAGTTTTACCTCGTTCCGGATGGCGATTACGAGTTGTTGGGTGAACCAACACCCGAAAGCGATGGCGCACGGCTAAATCTTCTTTGCGGACTCGCCGGTACCGAATCGATCAGCTTTTCTCCCGGAACGCGTGCGGTTCCGCTGACGTTGATTCGTTTTCATCCATGGAAGGCTGCGTTCGCGCCTGTCTTTCCACTTACCGATGCGAGCAGTGGAATTAGGGAGAGCGGCGCACTTCGATCACAGACGCTGGCTGATAGTCCACTGCTCACGGACACATGGCCCACCGCGTGGGTCAGCATCGCTCCCGCTGGAGCGACAGCGAATACACAAGCGATCTATCACGCGCAGCCGGAACAAGCTGCGCTCTACGACAAGGGATCGGGTGCGACTGCAACTGCGACTAACATCCTGCAACTCTATCAGGCTCCGGTGGCGGAATTCACCCAAGAATCTCTGGCTCAAAGTTACCCGCTGGCGATGTATGCCGGACTAGCGGATGGGAAGACCGCTCTCGGATTTCCGTCAGAGGACGTGCGCCGTTTTGAAGTGCAGATTCTCAACCGTGTCCGCAAAGAGATGATTTCAAAAATCTCTGCCGGACAACGTGCACTCGCTCCGGCAAAAGATGAGGCAGAGCCGCCTTTGGTAACAACGACTACGCCGCAGGGATTGGTGGCCAAAGTTCAGGGACTCGAATGGAAGTCAGTGGTCTTAGCGAACAACGAGAAAGACGACACCAGGCTGGAGTTCATCAATCTCGGACCTGAGTTAAGAGAAGCACTACAGTCAAACCAGCTTTTTATGGTGGCCTCGCTGGCAGAACCGCTGGCCAAGCCGCCGCTCGGACAGTTTCAACACAACATCACCATCGCCGGTTGGCCTTTCAACATCAATGTCGGTGAAGGAAATGAAACCGCTGATTACCGCAACGTGCTGATCTTTAAATTCGGCAGCGGCACGATCAAAGACCTGGTGACCGATCCTAAATCGTGGACCGGCGCCGGGGTCTTCAATACGGATCCAAGCCGGATGTCGCTGTTCCTCCAGAATTACATTACGAATGCGGAAACGAGTGCACAGGAAAACCATCGCTTTCAAAAATTTGTCAGCCTCGTCTCCAATCCCGCGTGGGAAGGAATTCTGGCGCTGCGAGTAACAGTCGGACTAAACGAATTCCCTGACGACTTGAAGGGATTGCTGGCAGGCATCGACCTGACTCGCTTTGTGGCCCACCACTTCGGTATTGAGACCAGCTTTGTGAAGACCGATGAGAAGAGTAACGGCGAGTTGCGGCAGGCGAAGAGTTCTCTCTTCGGACTGATTAGCTACATCGATCGTGGTTACACCACACGGAAGAACACCCTCGCCTTCCATGAGCGAAACCAGTTGAACGTACAAGTTCCGCAAGTGGTCGACGCGCTCGATCCGAAGGCTGAGTTATACGACTTCAAAGTACTGCAACTGCAGGTTGTGTTCGAAAACTCCGAACTGCTCGACTTCACCAGCCGAATTCAACTGACAACGACGAGGTGGTTCGGTGAACCCGTGGCGCTGCAGTCCGGCTATCCTCCCGATCCCATCGACAATCAGTCGATCGACCTGGTCGGCAGTTATGAAATACACAACGGCCAGCGTTCATATTCGTTCTATACCGATCCGACTCAGACGTACAAGTTTCTGGTCACGAGCAACGTGTTGAATTATGTGCAGATTGTCAAAGCACGCTTCGAGACGCTGCGCAGCGACCCGCAGGTAGATAAGTCGGAAAACATTTTTACGAGGTTCTCGTTTTGGGGTTACTTGAACTTCAAGGCCCAGCCCGGCTTCGACTTGTTCTCGTTCGGCAGTGAAGCAAACCCGCAGCTTTCGGAAAAAGAGGGACTCTACTTTTCCAACCTCGGCATCACCATGGACTTCACGCTGCTGGCAAACAAAACAACTGGCCCGCGAAAGTTTGAGTTCGACGCCGGCAAGGCAAGCTATGACATCTCGCAGAGTGAGGTTCGCGCAAACAGTCTCTTCAATCGCTTTCCGATGAAGATCACCTCGATCCTGCAAAGTGACGAGCGCGGCAGTCCATCTGATCTCGGTTACCTTTCGGTTCGCGTTCCGCGGGAATTCAAGGCGCTGCGGCTTTCAAGCGAGTGGTATGCGATCGACTGTCAACTCAATCTCGGCAGCATGGGCGCGCTGGCTGAGAAGGCGGGATTCACAGCCGCACTTATGCTGGCGTGGAGTCCGGCAGAAAACGCCGTGCGAGCTGAAGTGCAGATCAAACTGCCCGGGACCGGTGGCGGTAAAAAACTGCTGAGCTTGCAGGGAGTGCTGAAGCTGAGCATCCAGTACTTTGAATTCAGAACTTTGACGCGCGATAACATTGTGCAGTACCGCTTGTTCTTCAAGAACATGGGGCTCAGCGTACTTGGTAAGAAACTGCCGACCGAAGGGACCACTGACATGGTTCTTTCCGGAGATCCTCTTCGACAACTGGAAGCCGGCAGCCTCGCGTGGATCGCCGCGTATTACCGAGAAGAAAAACCAAAGAAATTACTCGGCACCGATTTGTTTGAAAGTTAGATCTCGCGCAAAGACGCAAAGACAGCAAAGGCGCAAAGAAAGTCTTGGAAACGCGGCAGCGCTTAGCGTCTTTGCTTTCTTTGCACCTTTGCGCGAAAAAGGAGGAATTGCTTGGCCGCCATCACGTTTCTGCACTGGAACATCCAGACATTCTCAAATAACAAGCTCAACAACGCGAACGGCGCGGCGCTGATTAACTACATCGCGCGGGTTGTCCACATGACGGGCGCAAACCTTATTTCTCTGCTGGAGCTGAAAAATAATGCAGTCGCCAACATCCTTGCGCAGTTGATTCCCGCGATCAATGTGGCTAACGGCGTACCGGCAGCGGCAAACCAGTGGCAGTGGATCTGGATGAATAGCACAAAAAACAACGAGGCCTACGTTGTGCTTTGGGAGGCCGGCAACAACTTCGTTTACCGGACGCCCGCCGCCGGCGGCATCATTCCGATCATGGGACTCAGTAATCAAACACTGGTGGGAGGAGTTCCGGGCGGCGTGCTGCGATTCAACTCCGGCCTTACCCAGAACGGTGGCCGCAGACCTTACTACCTCTCGTTTCGCACCACAGACACAAATCTCAACTTCACGATCGTGAGCTATCACACGATGTTTGGCTTCTGGTCTCCGGTAGGTGTTCGCAGTATTGGTCGACTCGCACAGTCGCGCGCCATCAGTGATGCAGGCGCCACTATCAACATGGATGCATCACTCACTTGCGGCGATTTCAACGTCGATTTCAACAACTTTCCACTCGACTACCAAAATCTAACCAATATCTCGAGCGCAGCTACCAACCAAAGGACCTCGCTTGTGGTCAACACTCCTCCAGCCGGCTTCCCGACTTCACCGCAGTACCGCGCGAACGCTTACGACAATATCTTTCATTACGATGTTAATGGTTTGCCGCCGGCGTTGGGTGGTTTCGTGCCTGACTTGATTCTTGCGTCAACGACAGCTCCTCCCGCTGGTGTAGGTACAGGCGTACTATCCAACGAAGCGGGAAACTTTGTCGTTGGACCAATTCCATTTGGCCATTTGATTCAGAACATCCCGCCGAATGATTTTGAAGATTCCTGGCACATCGTGAAGCACGTCGTTAGCGATCATCTTCCGGTTTTTGTCAACGTGAACATCTGAAATTTACGCCGTCATCACTCGTATGGATCTCAAAACAATCCAAACAACCCTTGAAACGAACACAAAAAACGGCACGCTTAAGTTGCCTGCGGCGGCATTGGATTCAACTCCGATTAAAGACGTCTTTCGCGAATACCTGCTCGACGCCGATCTCGAGATCCGGCAGGTCAGCATCGTGCCCGTTGGCGGCCAGAACATCACTGTTGTTGGACAGGGCGCATCGTTTCCGTTTGAGAATGCTTACGTCACTGCTGTCTTCACCGCTCCCAAAGAAGTCGCTGCTATGACAATTCAGGCCGACGGCTTCTTCGACCAGACAAAGATCTGGCGTTTTAGTGTGGCCTTTCCTGTGCTTGAGAGCACGTTCTACAAAGACCTGCAATTCACTGCCGCGGTGCTGACCTTGCGCACAGCAAATGCATCGCTGACGCAGCCCGGTGGATTGTTCTTTTCCGGCAAACAGGAATTGACCGGGAAACTGGCCGTACTGAGCAAGCTGCTGAATGGTTCCAACGAAGTCGATCTCGCCGGAGCGATCAGTATCAAAGGTGAAAAGAAGCGGGATAAGGCCGTGCCCGTAATGGTCCTCGAGGATCCTTCGCCTGGTGATGTTTTCGGAATGCAGTTTCTGTTTCAGTTGATCGACGATTCAAGGATCGTCAAGCCAAGAGAAGGCCAGCCGCCGGGTGACAAAACCGTACCCGTACCGCAGATGCAGCTAGTCTCACGCATCAGCGTTGATGCGGAAGGCGGTAAGAAGACTCTCGACATCAGGACTCACTTCACGCCCGCAGTTGGCCTGCTCACATTTCAGGCTGACATAGATCAAGCGCTCGTCGTCGGCCAGGCGGCGCTCAGTTCACTGGCGCGTGGCGCAAACCTGGGCGGCGTTTTGCCGGCGCAGTTGCCGCTGGTGAATAACTTCAAGCTGGGCCAATGGAGCATGTCGGTCATTCCAGACGAGCCGAGAATCAGCAGCATCTCGATGGGGGCCGAAATTGCGGAGCCCTGGGAGGTCATTCCCGGGTGGTTCACGCTCGAGACGATCGAGTTCAACTTCACCATCAATCATGTAAAAGACAAGTGGGAACCGACCGCGGGTCTGACTGCAAATGTCCGTGTTCTTGATGGTGACGCAGCATTCACGATCGTAGTCGATGCGCAGTATCCCAGTTACATCATCACAGGCTCGCTTGAAGAAGACAGTAAGATCGATCTGATTGCGCTGGTTAACAGGTTTCTCGGGAAGACGGTTGCCGACAGCCTGCCGTGCAAGGAACTGAAGGTCACACTGCTCACACTCCTCCTTGATCCCAAAAACTCGACCTACACATTCGACACAGTCATCAAGTCAGACTGCTCGTTCGATCTGGGCGTCATAACCTTCACGCTTACCCAGGTCGAGTTCAACTTCAGTTACGTCGCCGGCGAAACTACAGGCAGCTTCGCGGCCGCTTTCTGGCTCCTGCCGCCGCCGCCAAATGTCGCGAAGGAAACATGGTTCATCGACGAGCCGCCGGAAGGCGCCATAGCGATGGAAGTCTCCGCGGCCTACAACGGTGAAGATGGCTGGAGCTTCCGCGGCGGACTCGCCCCGGAAGGAAAGATCGATCTGAAACTATTGATCGGACGTTATCTCCCGCCTGCTTATCAGGATTTCGTTCCGAACGTCGTCATCAACAAACTCGAAGCAGGCTTTGAGACCGGCGCGTCGAAGGCGTATGACTTCGCGATCGGCGGCGAATGGACCATCGAAACGCTGAACACGAAGATTGGCGCGCTTGTCAAAATCAGCTCCGCGATCGAGGACGGTGTCCGCAAAGACGAAGGTGAGATTCAGGGGTTCGTGCGATTTGGCGGCAACGGCGATGAGGGTGGTCTGGAACTTAAAGTCACGGCGAAGTTCAACGATACGAGTCAGGAATATATCTTCGAGTTCCTCGGCTGGAAAGCGACGCTGAGTTCCAAGGCCACCAAGAAGACTCTGACATTTGAGGCCGGCGACAAATCTTTGGGCGAGATGATCGAAGTACTGGTTAACGCCGTGATTCCCGGCGCAGATATCAAACTTGCCCCGCCCTGGAGCGTGCTCAACAGCGTTCCGCTAAAGAGTTTCAAGTTTGTCGTCGAATTCGACGCGGACTCCTCTCCGAAGTCCGCCGGTCTGACGTATTCGCCAAACATCAACCTCGGCTTTGCGGAGCTCAACGACATCGCCCTCGACTATGACGTCAAAACCGAGAAGGTGATGTTCAGAATTACGAAGGGCCGCTTTCTCCAGGAAACAATTGGTCCGGAGAATCCCGTTGAATGGGATGTTGCGGATCCGGAGAGCACTAAGGAAGTACCGGGTGAAGGTTCGGAGTTGTTCCGGCTCGATTTTCTCGGACTGGGCCAGCACATGGCGGTTGCAAAAACCGGCGGCGCACTCGAACCCGTTCCCGCTTCGATCTTCCCAGCGGTGACCCAACTCAAAAACGCATTCGCCGATAAGGAAGAGTTAACGCTGGTTTTCAACGAAGCAACCAACTGGTTGATCGCCGCAAGATTCACGGTCGTTCAGGCAGTCGACATCGGGATCGTGTTCTACGATCCTGAGTTGTACGGCCTCGTGATCAGCGTCACTGGTTCCAAAGCCACCGAGAAGCTGCCCGTCTTCAAAGGATTAATCTTTGAGATCCTGTACAAGAAGATCAGCGATACGATCGGGATGTGGCAGATCGACCTCACGCTTCCCGAGTATGTTCGCAACCTGCAATTCGGTGCAGTGTCGGTAACGCTGCCGAGCATGAAGCTCCAGATCTATACCAACGGTGATTTCATGGTCGACCTCGGCTTCCCCGCGAACGATGATTACTCTCGCTCGTTTTCAGTCCAGGCTCTGCCTTTCGTCGGATCAGGTGGCTTGTACTTCGGTGTGCTCAGTAGCGAGACGAGCGACAAGGTTCCGAAAACCACGAAGGGCAACTTCAGTCCGGTGATCGCGTTTGGACTGGGACTGCGCGTGGGATTGGGTAAGGACCTGAACTACGGTGCGTTCAAGGCTGGTGCGAGTGTCACACTTCAGGGCGTGCTGGAAGGGATCCTCGCGTGGTACAGCCCATATCCCGCTCCGCGTTCGTTAAGTTCGGCAGATGAGCGGCTGATGATCTCCGGCGGTTCTCAGCAGTCGATTGGCCCACGCACCGGTTCACTGGCTTCGTCCGTTAGCCGCGACGACTTCTATTACATGATTCAAGCCAGGGTGGCGCTGGTCGGCAAACTTTATGGCTCCATCGACCTCGGCATCATCAGCGCCAATCTTGATATTGAGGTACGCGTCGGGATGCGATTGACACTCGAAGCGTATCGCCCAATCGAGATCTTTTTCGAGGTCAACGTCTCTGTAACGCTGTCAGTCAAAATTAATCTAGGTCTGTTCAAGATCTCCATCGATCTCTCATTCAAGATGAACCTGAACTTTGCATTCACCATCGGCGACACCAATCAGGTTGGGCCATGGGCGTCGAGTGCGTTACTCCAAACTTCGATGCTGCGGCGGGAGGCATTCATCCAAAGGCTCGATGTTCCGATTGATGAACAGTGTCCCGTGATTCCGCAGATGAAGTGGCAGGCGCTCCTGAACTCCGATCCCGTGGAGGTACCACTGCTGTTTGTTCCTCAGTTTACGGCGGGCACGGGTGGAGCACTCGGCACTGGATTGCCGCGAACTCCGTACGTCGTCGCGATGACGTACGTCTCCAGCACACCACCAAAGGAACCGCTCGGCGCGCCTGCTCCTTTTGATCAACTGGCCCGCGGCGCACTGCTGTGGACGCTGAATGCGTATCTGAATCACAACAAGGAGAACACGACTCTTGAAGAACTTCTGAAGCAGGACATTTCGATCGTCCAGTTGAAAGAGATCTTCTGCTACTTGACGCAGAAGACAATGCTGGAGCCATTCACCCGCGACCAGGTGTTGGACTTCCTGAAAAACTTCTATCGCTTTAAGTTGACGATACCGCCGGTGATCCCACCGGCCAGCGCAGTGGCCCAGGATCCGGATGAGAACGTCAGCATTTTCCCAATAATGCCGTTGTTAAAGTTGAAGACAAGCACCGGTGTGGAAGTTGACTTCTTTACGAAGACGCCATCAAGTGATGCGTATCTGGCAAGCATCAAGAAATACTTCGAAGAGATGGCGGTGCGTTACAGGACGGCTTCGGAACGAGCGAGTTTGCAGTCTGTACGCGCATCAACGGAGGAGACGGATCAGTCGCTGGCGTCGTTTATCTTTCTGGATTTCTTTGCGCTGCTCGCGCGATCGACAATTCAGGACGCGATCAATTTGTTACAGGCGCAGCAGGCGCCTCTCCAAGCCGGTGAGTCGCTGGCAGACTTCGTCAGAAATCATCCGGAACTCGCGATCGACGTTCCGAGTCTCGCGTTGGCAAATGCCACTCGGCCGCTTCGCGCGGGTATCCGGCTGCGCGTGCCTGGAGTTGTCTATACAGCTAAACAAGGCGACACGGCGGAATCAGTTGCGTCGAAACTAAATCTCGACGTCGCTGGACTGCTTAGCACCAACCCATTAATGAATGGCGAGCCGCTCGAACCCGCGACGGCAATCAAATTACCGGCAGTAACTTTCACCACCTCATCGACCGCGCCGGAAAGTTTGCTCGACATCACTCGTCGCTACAATGTTTCACTCGCAGACCTCGC
The DNA here is from genome assembly GCA_025922875.1 of Pyrinomonadaceae bacterium. Classification (GTDB taxonomy): domain Bacteria; phylum Acidobacteriota; class Blastocatellia; order Pyrinomonadales; family Pyrinomonadaceae; genus PSRF01. The sequence continues at coordinate 9,025 of JAICGZ010000070.1, read as the reverse complement.
ACTCGCCAATCAAGATGTTGGTGAACTGTTTCCTGCCGATGAGCCTTTGCTTGCTCCTCACGCGCAGCAACAGAATATCGGCAAACTCGCCGAGGCGTTGCAGACGAACGGTTCATTTAACGAACTGTCGGGCCTCGCTGCCCGCGTGTTGTTGCAGGGGTTGCGACCGCTTCTACCAAATGAAAACCCGCAAGGCGGTAAGACTGCGCCTCTTTATGAACTGACGGGCCAGCAGTTTGATGGCTCGGGTTTAGTTGCGGACAGTACGATTACGCTCACGGTGCCTGCCGATGATAAGGAGTGGTTTCACCTGGGGCAGGATGGCGGCGAGTTGACGTATACCTTCACCCAGCATACCGCCGATATGCTGGCGGCACTGAAGACCGCTCAATTCGGTCCCGCAGTCACATTCAAGCCGGCAAAGTTGTTACGAATCGAGCCGCGTCGTTTCACGCTGCCCACAGCGGTGCAGTGGCACACGCCCGTCAGCCTGGTAACTGCCAACCGCGGCGACGATCTGCCCGCGGACACGGTTGAACCTCAGTTGTGGCAGTTTCCCAGCGAGTTGCTTCAAATCATCACGGGCGATCACGCGCTGCAACCCAAAGTCGAGCTTTGGACGCAGCGACAGGAAGGTCCCGGTCAGAAACATCCGAAACAACCGGTGACGAATTACACTTGGTCCACGGTGATCGAAATCAAAGTGCGGCAGACAGCTTCCGGCGACAATATTTTCCTGCCAAACACTTACGAGTTAACCGGCATTGATGCCGGCGGCACTCAGCTTCTCGAAAACCTTATCGTTTGGTACGCCACTGCAGGGCGACTGGTGATCGACAAGATCCGGATCCTGTATCCACCGAATCCGGCCGTCCCGAACCAATCCGAACCGCCGACCGGATTGACGTCCGATCCCGATCCAACGTTCTTTCTGTTGCAAACCAATCTGTCGACTGCATCGCAACCACCTCTGGTCACTGGACCAGCTCTGCTGAAAGCAGCCGTTCCGAAGCACGATCCGCTGGGCCAAACTGAGCTCGAATTTCTAAAGCTCTTGTGGGAATCGTCCATCGTCAACAGCGGCGGTTACGTCCTGTCTTACGAAGCACAACCGAAGAAGGGATTGCCCGATTATCTGTTCAGCCAGGATGGTATTGCGTCGTTGACATTACTGATCACCTACAACATCACCGATAACGTGCTTCAGAATTTTCTGAACAACGTTGTCATTCGTCAGGTGATCGACACTGAGCATGAGGTCTTGTACGTATCGCCAGTGCCGCAGACAGTATCGAAGTTGAAATTGTCACCCGATCAAAGTCTCGCTGATGTCGCGGCGCGCTACCGCGTCACGGTTTCAGAGCTTGCGACGCAGAACAAAAACGCGCATGCGAAACTTGCGTCCGGAAAACAACTCCGCATCCCTCCGGTGACTCGCAGGGTTCGCGCCGGCGAGCTGCTCGAAACAATCGCAGCGCGGAGTGGCTTCACACCCGAAGCGGTGGCGGAGCTTAATCCCGGCGTGGATGTATCCGCTGCTCGCTTCGTTCGTTTGCCGGAAAGAGTGCGGCGTGCCGAGCCTGCAGATTCTCTGGCATCGCTGGCTGAGCGTTTTGGCACAACCGTAGCGACGCTGGCCCATGCGAATAAGCACGTGCCAGGCCTGATTCAAGACGAACTCACGTTCGAGGATCGACTCGAAGAGGCGATTGCAACCGTTCCGCCCGGCAACGTCGCGTTTTACTTCACACGCCCACATACGCCGTCGCCCAACATTGGAATCGATGCGAAGCAACAACTCTCGGAGCTGTACAATCTGCTCGCTTACCGCATCAAGCAGGGCGACGGCTTTGCAGCGACAAACTCAGCGCTTCCCATCAGCCCTGATACACCTGAAGGAACGACAGACTGGATCTATGACTCGGTCGTGCCTGTGTTCCCATTTGAGAACCAGCAGGCGGAAACAAACGACAGCGCACCTGATCCGAAGCAGGATCCCTACAACGGAGTTGGGAAAACCGTCCGGGTGAACTTCAACTGGCAGGACCTGTTCGGCAACTGGATCGATTCTGATGTGCACGACCAGAGCTGGCCTGATCAGGGATTCTCAGTCGGTTATATCGATACGCTTGTAGCGTTGGACCAGTGGCCTTCGGTTACGTCTGACTACGTCATCACACCTGGTGATGGATCGCCTCAACTGAGCATTACACTGCGATTCAACCCAGCCGCGTATCTTCCACCACCTCCTCCAGCCGAGGCCGGGTTCAATTCAAATGCTATCAGTGACATGGCGCTCACCGACCTCGGTAAATTTAAGCTCATCTATTATCAACTGACTCAACACGACGTGCGCGTGACAGTCAGCTCAACAATGCAAGCAGCGAATCAATCTGCTGAGGCAGCTTCACCTCAGGATGTATTGATTCAGTTTGTATTGGAGATCATCAAGTTTCTGACGCCGATCAGCGAGGGTCAACCGGCGCCCCCGGCGCCCGCTGACCTTGCGATGTCGCAGCCGGTCACAGACGCAAACCCGCTAAACCTTTTTGCGTTGACCGTGAGGTTGGAAATAGCCCGTAACCTGGATCTGGTCAACGAAGAGTTCAAAGACATTCCGGCCGTGGCGTCGGTGAGCAGCCGCGTTCCTGCTAATGCTGGACAGAAGAAAGTAAGTGCAGAACAGGTCGAGGCAACGCCTCCGCTGTCACTCGAGGAATTTGCCCGGAAGCTGGAGAGTGCGTTCCCGAATCTGAAAGTGATGGTTGCAGCGCCGAAGAAAAGCCTTGGCGAGACAGGGGAACAGATCTGGATCGTACGCCTCGCATCTACCGAGAGCGGGATCGCTTTCACGATCGACGGTACCAGGCCAACGTTCTACTCGGTTGAGCCACTCGCGCGAAACCTGCTCTCGCGACCGGACGTGCTCGTATATCAGTATCAATCCGGCAAATATATTGCTAACGAGACACCGATAATTACTTCGCACAACAGTGTGGACCTGGACCAGCTTGGCCGTAACTTCCTCGCCGCAGTCGAACAAGTGCTTGGCCCGCAATTCTCGGCGTCAACCTGGAAACTTGAATACGGCTCGGACATCGCGCCGCCGCCGGTCACTGACCCGCCCGATCCACAAAAAAATCCTTACGAAGCGATTGTCGCCGCGAAGGAGTTGCTAGCTACCGCAATCAGCACGCATGTGGCGAATGTTTTCGACACCGCTACTCCGAGTGATGCGCTGGCAGATGCTCGCGAATCGCTGCGCCAGCAACTACTCGTCAATCTCACGTCAGCTTACACGGTCGACGTGATCATGCAGTACCCGGTTAAGGTCAGCCACTCCGAATATTCGAGTGAAGATAAGTTGGCGCCGCGGTTGTTTGGCAAACCTGTCGCGCAGAGTCCGAGCAATCCGAACGACGTTGAGAAAAAGGATGCGTTCTCGTTTTCGACCAGCAAGTTTTCACTCGCCAAACGCGAGACCGGCACGTACCTGACGTTCTCATTCGACACCAATCGCGAACAGCAGGGCAAAGATGGACGGCAGATTGATGACCTGTTCAAGATTGATTTGTTTCACCAGATCAATGCTCTCGAGCATAGGATTCATCCGGTTGACGGTATCGACGGTTACCAGGCTTCGTCGTGGCTGACCTTCGTGCTGCCCGATAGTTTCGACACGCCCGGGCAGCGAAAACTTCTCATATCGCTTGGCGAACAAACGATTCCGGTGCCATTGCGCGCGTATCCGACACCGCCCTCGCTGAGCGAACAGACTTTTATTCCACACGTGAAGCAGTTTGTCGGAGCGAGTGATTCACTCAGGGCGGCCGGAGAAGACAAACTGCGAGAGGCTCGATTGTGGAACTATCGCTGCCAGTACGAGTATGTCGGAGCAGCGCACGATAAGATTCTCGCCAGCGTCAAATTAAATGTCCCACCAGACAAAGCGTTAAAGGCGCGGTTCAGTGACGCGACGAATCCCGATCTATTTGCGGCGCTCATGCAGTTCACTGTTGCCTATCCTGATATCGCCAAAGATCTGGACCAGTACCTCGCCACTGGAACTAACAACGAAGTTGCATTCAACGCGATCAGATCCTTCGCGTGGCTCGTGCAACGCACCGCGAACGCGTGGCAAGCATGGCAGAACGCTCGCGCGCTTTATCACGCGGAGCCACAGGAGTCGCCTGAATATCACTTTGTGATCGCACAACATTCCGAAGAAGTTGACGGTGTGCCTGCACTGGTTGTGTCAGTGAAAGGTGATGGCTCGAGCTTGTTGTTGCCACGGTTGCCGCAGATAGAGATCGAGGGCTTTACAACTAAACCGAAGTCGCAGACGGGCGACTCTGTCTCGTACTATTTTGTGACTGAGCCGGATCAGAAACCGTTAACTTATGATGCCGGCCGGAATATCAGCTCGCGCCAAGTGGTGTTTAAAGATTTCGATATTCTGAAAATTGAAAACGCATGGGCCGGAGCGGCGGTCAAACGAAACGAAAACCTGCTGCCCAATAAGACCACCAATCCCAACTTCGTCTTCCAGTCGCCCGTAGTGAGATTCGCCAATGTTCTGACACCTCTACTCGATCCAGGTGAGGACATCGACATTGCCGTCTACACTGAAACTCCTGCGCCACTGTCGAAATTTTTGAGCAATTTCCTGATCGCCTTCTTCGAGGGGGCGCAAATAACCGGCAACAACGACCGCACTATTCGACTGGCTGCAGCGTATAGCTATCGACTCCAGGATTCGGGTGACGGCGACGGGTCAGTTCCGCAAGGTCCTGATATGGACATTACGATTCCGATTCTGCTGACTATTCCGACTCCGATCTCGATCTTGAAAGAGAACCTCGCCCCCGATCGTCCGTTCGTAAAGGATGTTTCGGATACGATCAACACCTGGTTCCGCAACAAACCGAGTGGTATGGACCAGAGCGGCAAACTCTGTTTCGACCTTTCCGTCTATTCGAGTTTGAGTGAGAGCCAGTTGCCTGTGCTCCGCATGCGACGTCTGTGTCTGGCAACGAAGTTACTTTTGTAGGGGCGGCCCTCCGTGGCCGCCCCTCGGTTATATTGCGCATTCTTCGTGAGAGGGGCGGCCACGGAGGGCCGCCCCTACAAAACCCGATCATCACAAAATGATCTCCAAGTGGGTTGTTCACAAGTTTGGTGGCACGAGTGTAGCCAACGCCGATCGTTATCGAGCAGCGGCTGAAATTGTGCTTTCGCGCCAGAGCGGTGAACGTGTGGCAGTGGTGGTGTCCGCGATGTCCGGGATTACTAACGGTCTCATTCACGCGGTGGAACTCGCCGCCAGTCACGACAGCTCTTACCTCACTAAACTCGACGAACTCAAGAGCCGGCATCTCGAAACAATCGACGGCCTGGAGCTTGGCGCGACGCAAGCCGGCTCACTGCGCGACGTTATCAATTCCGATTTTAACGCGATCGAAGAGGTGTTAAGAGGAGTTTGGATCACGAGACTCCCCTCCGAGCGCATCATGGAATTCGTTTCGGGTCATGGAGAGTTATGGTCGGCCCAATTACTGCACGCGTATCTCGAAGCTCGTGGCCATTCCTCGATGTGGCTCGACGCAAGAAAAGTCCTCGTAGTCGAGCCAAATGGCAACAGCGTCGCTATCGACTGGCGGCTTTCGCAAGAGAAGTTAAAAGCATGGGCTACAGATCACGCTGACTTCCTGATCATCACTGGATATGTAGCCGCCACACACGATGGAATCGCTACGACCTTGAAGCGAAACGGTAGCGATCTTTCCGCCTCCATCTTCGGCGCATTGCTCGGGGCTGATTCAGTGACGATCTGGACCGACGTCGATGGGGTGTTCAGCGCCGATCCTCGCCGCGTTACGGATGCCGTAGTTATACCTGAACTCTCCTACCAGGAGGCGGCGGAACTCGCGTACTTCGGAGCGAAGGTCATTCACCCAAACACGATGTCGCCGGCGATCGCAAACGACATCACTGTTTGGATCAAAAACAGTTTTAAGCCTGCAGCGCCGGGTACAAGGATCTCAGCCTCTTCACCATCAGATGTGCCGATAAAGGGGTTTGCCGCGGTCGAAGACATGGCTCTCATAAATGTGGAGGGCACGGGAATGATCGGCATTCCCGGTGTGGCCCATAAGCTCTTCGGCGCGCTGCATGCTGTTGGTGTCTCGATCGTAATGATTTCGCAAGCGAGCTCTGAACACTCAATCTGTTTCGCCGTGCCGCGTGCTCACGCAGGCGTTGCAAAGCAAACCGTTGAGCAGACGTTCTTCGCGGAAATGCAACGCGGCGCAGTTCAGACGGTCGAAGTGAGAGGGAGTTGCTGCATCGTCGCTATGGTTGGCGATGGAATGATCGAAAGACTGGGCATGGCGGGAAAATTTTTCAACGCGCTGGGCAAAGCGGGCGTTAACGTAAGGGCGATCGCACAAGGATCGTCAGAACGTAATATCTCCGCCGTCATCGAACAGCACGAAGCAACGAAAGCACTGCGCGCACTTCATTCCGCTTTTTATCTTTCCAGCCAAACACTTTCCATCGGCGTGATCGGCACGGGATTAATCGGCAGCACATTCCTGGGCCAACTCGCCAATCGCCTTCAAGAGCTCCGCGACCAGCGAGGTATAGACTTGAGAGTGCGCGGCATTATGAACAGCCGCCAAATGATTCTGCACGACCGGCAGCTATCGCTCGATAATTGGCAGAAAGAGTTGCGCGCGAGCTCTACGCCGGCAAACATCGAAGACTTCGTCAATCACGTGCATGCTGCTCACTTACCGCACAGTGTGCTTATCGATGCGACTGCGAGTGCGGAATTGCCACGCCATTACGAAAGCTGGCTGTCCCGCGGGATAAATATCATCACCCCAAACAAGAAGAGCAACGCCGGGCCTTTCCCTTCTTATCGGACGCTGCGAGAGGTTGCTCGTAAGTCGCAAAGGTATTTTCTTTATGAAACCAACGTGGGCGCGGGGCTGCCGATCATCCAGACACTGCGCGGTTTGATCGAAACCGGAGATGAGATAATCAAGATCGAGGGTGTGCTCTCCGGCACACTTTCTTACATCTTCAACTCACTCGACGGCGCGCGTAGTTTCTCTGAGATCGTGCGCGAAGCTCAGGCACTCGGTTTCACCGAGCCCGATCCGCGCGAAGATCTATCTGGTATAGATGTGGCGCGGAAGTTGATTATTCTCGCGCGCGAGATGGGTCTGGAAGTTGAAATGGATGCAGTTGAGATCGAGAGCATGGTCCCTGAAGATTTACGTTCATCGAGCGTAGCGGAGTATCTCAACACGCTGGGTAAACACGACCAGGCGATCGCGGGACTGCTCGAGTCGGCCCGCGCGCGAGGTCAGGTCTTGCGGTACGCAGGCACGATCGACATCGACGGTAACATGTCGGCTGGGTTACGCACTTATCCGCTCGATCATCCTTTTGCAAATCTTACCGGCAGCGACAACATCGTGAGTTTTCAAACAGCCCGGTACAACACCCAACCCATGATCGTAAGAGGCCCCGGCGCCGGCCCTGAGGTCACGGCCGCAGGCGTGTTCGCCGACCTACTCCGCCTCACCTCATTCCTTGGTGCACCCTTATAGAGGAGTGAAAAATGGTCTAGAGAATTTTTTGACTAGCCCAACCATTTCCGATTACAGTACGTCCTGAAAATGTTTACTGCTTTAGATTTCTTCGCGGGCAGTGGTCTCGTCCGTTTAGGTTTGGCGCCAGAGTTCCAAACATTGTGGGCAAATGACAACTGCGCAAAAAAACAAGCCATCTATGTAGCAAACAATCCGCCCGAGGAATTCCACCTTGGTTCCATTCATGACGTTCATGGAGCAGATCTTCCCGCCGCAGATTTGGCGTGGGCCTCATTTCCCTGCCAGGACCTCTCATTAGCTGGTGATCTTAGTGGAATGAGAGTTGGTACCAGATCTGGGCTCTTTTGGGAGTGGACCAGGGTTATCAAACAACTCGCCGAGTCTCGAAAACGACCTCCGGTGCTGGTGGCGGAAAATGTGGTGGGCTTCGTTGTGGCGGACGCCGGAACGCACTTCAAGCAAGCATATGAAGCATGCCGTAATTTGGGCTATAGAGTCGGGACGGTTGTGGTCGATGCCCAGGACTTCGTTCCGCAGAGCCGTCCGAGAGCGTTTCTAATCGCAGTAAGCGAGGATATTCCGCTTGAAGGATTGTGCCAGAAACTTCCATCAGGTCCATTTCACCCAAAAGGCTTAGTAAGAACATCTCGTGTAGTAAACGACACTGAATGGGTGTGGTGGTCTCTGCCGGTTCCTTCGGGGAAGACTCCGACATTTGCCGATCTTTGCGAGCGGGATGCGCCGTGCGACCCGGAGGCCACTACAAAAAGAATTTGTGCGATGCTTTCTCCGGTGAATCGGCGAAAACTTCGAGCTGTAACGTCGGTGAGTGGCTTCTTCGCTGGAACGGCTTATAAACGCACGAGGCCAGATGAGGAAGGTAACAAGGTTCAACGTCTTGAGATCCGTTTTGATGGAATAGCCGGATGTTTGAGGACGCCTAACGGGGGTAGTAGTCGCCAGACTGTGATTCTTGTCGATCAGGGAAAAGTACGATCCCGCCTTATGACCGTGAGAGAGTGTGCGAGGCTCATGGGAGCACCCGATACCTATGAAATCCCAGGGTCTTATAACGACGGCTATAGGGCGATGGGAGACGCTGTTGCAGTTCCGGTGACCCGTTGGCTTACACGTCATCTCCTCGCCCCACTGGCTGACCGCAGTAGGAGTGTTCGTGCCAAAAAAGCTTCACAAAGCGCCGCCTGATTTAAGTCTTCCCGACCCACCCACAAATCTCGATTTTGAGAAATCGTTGATGTTTTTCCACGCTTATATGTATGGACCGCTTCAATGGGAAACTGCGGCTGTATGGTGCTCGCGCGATCCCCGTGGGCTCGTTCGCTTCAATGCTGGTCAATGATATGGGCCGGAAGTTCGGCCCGGGAATCGATTTGACGAACTAT
>JAICGZ010000069.1 GCA_025922875.1 Pyrinomonadaceae bacterium | reverse complement strand
TTGCTGAGCGTGGTCCAATTGTACAAGGCGCTCGGCGACGGCTGGCAGTAGTCAGTCTTAGCCTGCGAAGCAGGCGTAAGCATAAAGCCTGGGGCGCAAGCCCCAGGATACAATCACAAAACGCGTCCAGAGCCCGTGAAACGGGCGACAGCCGTCAAAAATTTACAGGCTTTCGCCCGCTGTCGCGGGCTCCCTTTTTTATTTATTCAACGTTAACCTGGGGCTTGCGCCCCAGGCTTTATGCTTACGCCTGCTTCGCAGGCTAAGCGAGGTTGTCCGGCTCTGGCCCGGCGCGATGAGTTGCTGAGTGTGGTCCAATTGTACAAGACGCTCGGCGACGGCTGGCAGTAGTCAGTCTTAGCCTGCGAAGCAGGCGTAAGCATAAAGCCTGGGGTGCCAGCCCCAGGATACAATCACAAAACGCGTCCAGAGCCCGTGAAACGGGCGACAGCCGTCAAATTTATTTTCTGAACGTTGTCAATGAGGCTTCGGTCTGGTGATGCCCAGCTTTCTCATGCGTGAGCGCAGCGTGCTTGCGTGCACATTCAATAGCGCGGCGGCCCCGCCTGGTCCTTCTACTCTCCAATGGACCTTCTTCAAAGTACGCAGGATCAGTCTGTATTCACTCTGCTCGAGAGTTTCGCCTTCGACGTCCGTATCGGGTTCCAGGTCAGGAGGAGCAATCAAAGGTGGATAGTCATCAGTGAAGGTTGATGGCTCAAAGGTATCTGTGATCTCAAGCTTTGTGCCTTGCGTTAAAATCACCGCCCGCTCAATTACATTTCTCAGCTCGCGTACGTTGCCCGGCCAGTTATAGTCCTGTAAAACCCGCATTGCGCTCTGCGGGATTATGTCAATGTTCTTCCCAAGCTTCGTGCTTAGTTGATTGACGAGGTGCGTTACAAGCAACGGTATATCTTCACGTCGCTCACGAAGTGGCGGCATGATAATCGGAAATGTGTTGAGTCGATAGTACAAGTCGGAACGGAAAGTGCCCTTGACCACCGCCTTCGAGAGATTGCGATTGGTTGCTGCGATGACGCGGACGTCTACTGTGACAGTGCGGCTACTACCGACAAGCTCAAACTCGCCCTCTTCCAGCACGCGCAGCAACTTCGACTGAAGGTCAAGCGGCAATTCACCGACCTCATCCAGAAAGATCGAACCGCCATGCGCGAGCGCAAACCGGCCAAGCCGTTGCGTGTCCGCGCCGGTAAACGCACCCTTTTGGTGACCGAATAACTCGCTTTCGATTAGTGGAGCCGGCAATGCCGCACAATTAACCTTCACCAACGGGTGTTTGTGACGTGGGCTGAGATGATGAATCGCGTGGGCCAGGAGCTCTTTGCCGGTGCCGGTCTCACCTAATATCAGTACAGTGGTATTTAGCGGGGCGACTTGTTCCGCCTGCCGTAACACTCGCTTGAGTGCCTGGCTGTTACCAATGATCTCGCCGAAGTTGCTGGCGTCGCGAATCTCTTCCTGCAAATAGATATTTTCTTCGTGGAGCCGATCTTTTAACTGTTGCACCTCGATCAGCGCACTTTTAAGCGACTCCTCGGCCAGCTTACGCTCGGTAATATCCATGTTGACGCCGAGCATTCGCTCGGGCCGGTCGTCCGCTGACCGGACAATGCGACCCTTCGACGATATCCATCGTGTTGGGCCAGTCGCTGGGACAATGCGGAACTCGTCGTAATACTCATCGCCTTCGGAGATCATTTGCTGAACCTTACGAAGAACAGGCTCGCGGTCATCGGGATGAATAAACATCACAAATCTTTCGAGTGTGGTTGGCGTTTGATCCGGCTCCAATCCAAGCAATTGCCAGATCATCTCTGACCAAACCGACACGCCGGTCGGCAAGTCCCATTCCCACGTCCCAACCCGTGCCGCCTGCTGGGCCAGACGCAAACGCTCTTCACTCTGGCGCAACGCCTCCTCGGCTTTCCGCCGCTGGCTGATGTCGCGAACGATCGAGAGAATCTTGTCACCTTCGCAGGAGACGACGGACGCCTCGTAAAAGTGATTGCCGTCAGGCATCGAAAGTTCATATTCCACGAACGTTGGCTTGTCCGATGCCTGCTTAAAGCACTTATGAAACTTAGCGGCAAGCTCCGCGGGCAGTACTTCCGAAACATTCTTACCGAGGAATTGCTGCGGCGGTACCAGCATCGAGTCGATTGAGGTCGCGTGGTAATCCAAAAATATGCCGTCGCGAGTTAGAAGGAACATCAGATCCGGAATGGCGTTCAGGAGCGCACGGTTTCGCTCTTCGCTAATCTCCAACGCTGTTTCGCGTTTCAGCAGCTCGGCACGAGAGTGCGCCTCCTCTATTTGCAGCGGTAGTTGATAAAAATATCCGGGAGTCTTGACAACATAGCTCATCGCACCGAGCGTAAGACCCTGCCGCGCCACGTCTTCATTCCCCTCAGAACACAACAGCACAATCGGGAAGTAAGGTTTATGGCGGTGCAACATCTTCACCAGCTCGAGCGTCTTCAACTCGCCGAGATCCAAATCTGTCATGAAGACGTCGGCAGTTTCCGACTCTAACTGAGTGAGGAGGCTCTCCGCTTCTGTAGATACGGGTTCAAGATAAATATGGTCGGCGTGTATGGCAAAGTGGCGTCGCGTATTCTCAATATCCACCAAGCCAGTTTCCGCGTAAAGGACGTGCAAACGGCGCGCGCGTCGCGCTGCATCGGCACGGTAATGATTGAACGCACTTTCCAATGTGACTGGCAGCCGATCGAGATAATCCTTGTGCTTAACGACATAGTCGTCCGCGCGAGCCTTGAGAGCTGCGACGGCCGTTTCTTCGTCACCCATGCCAGTGATCATAACGACGGCAACCGGCAGGCCACTTTCACGAATGTGCTTTAGAAAAGAAAGACCATTGCCGTCACGCAGGTGTACATCGGCGAGCACGAGATCGAGCGGCTCCGACGCCAGGCGGTTAAGACGCGCGGTCGCCTCTTTGATTGTGGAAACAGATTCGAGTTGACAGTGCGGCGCAGTTTTTCGGAACGTACGCTGCGTGAGATCGGCATCTCGCGGATCGTCTTCGACGTAGAGAATTCGCATGACTGTGTATCGTGATCAATTCTGCCCGGATTGTTTAGGAATTTCTAAATAAAAGGTCGCTCCGTTACCCGGTGTGCTCTCAGCCCAGGCCCTTCCGCCCATGCGCTCCATGGCTTTTCGGACAATCGCTAAACCTATGCCCGTGCCGGGATAATCCTCGTTGGGGTTGAGACGCTGAAAAATGTTAAAGATTCGATCGTGGTCTTTCATGTCAAAGCCAAGGCCGTTATCGCGCACCCACACAAGAAAGTTATCAGCTCTTTCTGTCGAACCAATCTCAATACGCGGATTAGAAACCTTACTGGTGAACTTGACGGCGTTATCCAGGTAGTTTCGAAGTGACTGGGTCAATCCGTTCGGATCCGCAAGCACGCTACCGCCATTAACATCGACAGCAAAGTCAATGGGAGTGTCGATCGCTTCTCGTTTCTTCTGCTCGACTACCGAGGTGATAAGAGGTCGCAGCTCAACATGGTCTGACTTGAACTCGCGCCGCTCGAGACGTGAGTATTCCAGCAGATCGTCAATTAACTGGCTCATCTCCTGGCTCGACTCATGAATTGTTTCGAGGAAGGAACGGCCCTCATCGTCGAGACTCGCCAGGTGATCCGCCAGCAAGAGCCGGCTGTAACCATCAATCCCGCGAAGCGGGGCTTTGAGATCGTGCGCCACGGAATAGGCGAACGTCTCCAACTCGCGGCTTTTAGCGTTGAGTGCGGCAGTGCGCGCGGCGATACGTTCTTCGAGTTCTGCATTGAGTTGATCCAGTGCTTCTCTGGCGCGACGACGCCTCCGTCGTTCCACCAGCAACACAGCAATAAAGGCGGTCTGCAGAATCACCAGCGCGATCACGGCCACTATCCGCCACTTGTATAACTCCCAAAATGTGAACTCTTTAAATCGCACCACGCTGTCAGGTGGGAGACTGCTCTCCGAAACGCTCCAGCGTCGTAACTCGCGCCAGTCAAACATCGGTACTCGTTGGGCTTGTGTAACCGGTATTTCTCGCGCTTGAGTGCCGCTGAGTATCCGGTCCGCAATTTCCGCCGCCTGCGCACCATTCATCTCCGGACCTTGAAGATAACCTCCGACGATTCCTGAACCCAGAACCATGGTTCCGAATCCGTAGATTGGAGCCGACGATCCGGGTGCGATTCGATTCAGCACTTCATAGCTCTCCAGGAGTTTTCCCTGTTCATTCAGCGATTGCTGCCACACGTAAAGGATCACGGAACTGGGCGGCAAGCTTGCCGTTTTTGCAATCAATTCTTCCAACGGCAGGTCGGTCAGATACGTGATATCGACCTGTTCAAAGCCGGCGAGTTCCGACTGTACGGTCTTCTCAAATCTGCGGTCAGACTGTGACGAACCGCTTACGACAAAAACTCGCTTTGTCTCCGGATGAAGCCGCAGCGCCAGATCCAGCGTTTCGCGGTAAGCATTTTTGTAATGAATTCCAGTGGCGCCGGCCCCGGCTGCAAGCGCGTCAGACGTGGGCGGATCGTTTGCAACAAAGACGATTGAAGAATTTGGAAAAAGATCAGCGCGATGTGCGAGTAGAAAATTCAACGGAGCATCAGCCGAGGCAACGACGACATCAACAGATCGATTCGCATACTTCGTTTTTAGATAGTTGCTGAAAGATAAGGCGTGGTTTTCCTCTGGAAACCGGCTGACCTCAAAGTATTCCGGGTAATATTCCAGGTCTTCGCGATCCAGTCGCAAGCGTCTCTTGAAACTCTCCTCAAATCTGGCGTTGCCCGGGAAGTCTTTGTTATCCCAATAGAGGACGACCAGCCGTTTAGGTCCGGTTGGCTGCGCGCGAACCGTTGGGATTAGCAGAACAAATACATAGCCGACGAGCAGTAACTCGACCACAAGGAATTTCAGCGACGACTCGCGCGGTTTCATTCCTACGATAGCTTTGCCCTCAAAGTCAGAAATCATCGTTGGAGACGTCAGTACCACCGCGGTAGGATGGGTAACCAACTGCATTCAAAATCAATAGCAATATCGCGTGGTCTAATCATCTACCCACTAGCTAAGGCAGGTGGTACTGACCTCATCCAAGTGCGACTAGAAAGTAATCTTCACCGCAAATTGAATCTGCCGCGACGATCCGGACTCACCGGTGGGAAAACGGGTACTCGTGATTTGCCCGAAGGCGGGAGTTCCAACGACGGTCCCAGGTGGGCCAAAGTTTGCATGATTAAACAGGTCGAAGAATTCAGCCCGAAACTGCATCCGAATTTCTTCGCTTACTCTGGTGTTTTTGATGACGGAAAAATCGATGTTATTAAAACCAGGACCAATAACCACGTTTCGTCCCAGGTTACCGAAGCGCGGAACAGCGGTGAACACCGAAGTGTCGAACCAACTCTCAACACGGCCGGTGGTCACGATCGGTCCAGTGACATCTGGCCGGAGTGTGTTGGGAATGCCGTTAACCGTGCTGTTACTCGTAACAATGTTGACCGGACTGCCGCTTTGCGATTGAATAATAACCGCCAACTGCCATCCTTCCAACAACCGGCTCCCGCGCAATGGCAAGTCATATATTCCGCTGAAGACGAACCGGTGGCGCGCATCAAAATCAGAAAGCCCGCGATCTCCTTTCAAATTGTAACTGTCTTGCCCGACGATTCCTCCCGTGCTGAAGGAATTGTAATCCAGAGATTTGGACCAGGTATAAAAGGCATTGAATTGCAAATCATTCGTAAGGCGCTGTACGCCCGTAATCCAAAGTGCGTTGTAACTGGAATTCCCCGCGCTCTCAACCTGCGTGATATTACCAAGGGTCGTACCTGGAAGAATGGGGCTCGACGCGGACAATCTTGGAAATGGACGTATGCCGTTAATGGGTTGGTTCAAGTTTCGACGTGAAATCAAATGCGTGCCCTTTGAACCGAAGTAACCCGCCGATAACGCAAGGTTCTGAAGTACCTCGCGTTGTACATTGAAGTTCCACGACTGCAAATAAGCATTATCGAAATCGTGTGCGATTGACTGTGGTGCGAGTCCGGCCGGTCCAGCCACGTCAATGGCGTTGTCCAGTCTGATCGCACCAGTAAATGTTAGAGGAATGGCGAGCGGAGGATTCGTAGTCGTTCCTATGACGATGCTCGTCATCGGTTGATCGGTCTGCAGCGCGTAAGCTGCACGCACCGAAGTCTTGCCATCACCAAACGGATCCCAGGCAAACCCAACACGCGGTTGTATATTCTTATTGTTCTGCTGGTAAATCTCATTGAGATCTGTACCAACCCGGATAAGTGAGGCAGTCGAAGAATCGAAAACGATGAACCGATCGTAGCGTTCGGTGGGAGTCATGTTCCACTCATAACGCAGGCCAAGTTCCAGCGTCAGCGTGGGATGCCCTTTAAAGGTGTCCTGCACAAAGAACCCCAGCGCACCCTGGGCTATGCTGCTCGACTGACTGCCAAGCGTTACGCTGAACGAGTTAGCCGTGCCGGCGATGAAAGCGGCGACGGTGGGAAAATT
The DNA here is from genome assembly GCA_025922875.1 of Pyrinomonadaceae bacterium. Taxonomy (GTDB): domain Bacteria; phylum Acidobacteriota; class Blastocatellia; order Pyrinomonadales; family Pyrinomonadaceae; genus PSRF01. The sequence continues at coordinate 16,493 of JAICGZ010000069.1, read as the reverse complement.
GAAGCTGCCTGTGCCCTGCCTGAAATTGTTATTGAGAAACTGGCGAAACTCGCCACCAGCCTTTAATGAATGTCTGCCGTGCTGATAGTTGAGGGAATCGCCGACTATAAAGGTAGTGTCACCACGTCCTGACGGATTGATGGATGGCCCACCAAAGTTTAGTCCTCCGGCAACGCTGATCTGCGGCAAACCAATCGGTTCAGTAATACCGTGATTGATACCAAAGTCGGTTGGATTTAGTTGCGCGTTGGGAGTCGTGGCTGAGCTAAAGCGATTGAAGCCGAACCGAAGCTCGTTAACGAGCACGGGACTGAAGATATGTGTTTCGTTGAAGGTGAAAACTTGTCGAAGCTGAAGGGTTGTGTTTCCAAAACCCGGAATAGTATTGCCGTTGCGATTAGGTTCTACAAGCAAAGTGCGATAGCCGGAGTAATAGCCGTGCAAGCGATCGTCTTTGCCGAGATTGTAGCTGACGTCGATGCTCCATTGATCGTTGTTGACCGAGGCGTTTGCCGAACCAACGAACCGTGGCGTACCCGACGAATCAACGAAATTCGCGCTTGGGATCAACGGGAGCAGCTTCACAATTACCGGATCGTTTACCGAAGCGCGTTGGGAATTGCTCAATGCAAGGCTGTTTAGATTTATCCGTTGCCGCTGCCGCAACCCCTCGTAAGAGAAGAAGAAAAACGCCTTGTCTTTGATGATTGGACCACCAAGCTGCCCTCCAAACTGGTTACGCTTAAATGGCGGCGGCTCATTCGAAGTAAAAGTAAAAAAGTTACGCGCGTCGAGTGCTTCGTTCCGAAAGAACTCAAACAACTCACCGTGAAATTCATTACCGCCTGACCTCGTCGCTATATTGACGATGGCGCCGGAGCTTTGACCATATTCAGCGCTGAAAGTGGAGTTGTCCACTTTAAACTCCTGCACCGCGGCAATCGACGGCTGAAAAGTAATTGAGCTATTGGTGAGATTGTTAAGCGTGATTCCGTTGATAACGTAATTGATTGCTTCTTCCCTGTTGCCGCCGGTTGTGATCGAGAATGATCCCAAGCCTCTTATTGGCGCCGACGAAAACGCTCCCTGGGGTGGGGTGACTGAACCGGGAACAAGCAGACCAAGATCGAGAAAGTACCGGCCGTTTAAAGGGAGCATTTGAACTTTTTCCCGGTCTATTACATGGCCAACTGAAAATGTCGCCCGTTCAATAAGATCACCGGGAGTTGTGGTAACAATGACCTCCTGAGACACATCGCCGACTAGAAGTTCAACGTCCTGAGTCAGTTTCCGGGCAACTTCAATCCGAAGGTGTTCCAGGATTCGAGTCTGAAAACCTCTTGCGCGGACCTCCAACCGGTAGTCACCAATTGGCAGCGCTGCGATTTGATATCGCCCGGCAACGTCAGCGGTGGCCACTCGCGTAACTCCAATCGCCAGATCCTGGGCCATGATCTCGGCTCCTGCGATTACAGCTCCATGTTGATCGGAAATTAAACCGTCGATTGATGCGGTCGCCTGAGCGTTGGCACACGTCACCAGCACGACAAGTAGAAGGACGGCGGAGAGAGAGAGCCTTGGGGTCATGGCTAGACCGTCTTGTGAGTTTGTGGTGCAGAAATCTAAACCTTAAGGACATAGAACTTCAAGACTCTTTCTGGAAGAGCACAAAAAAAGCATAAATGACTTACTCACTGTGAATATTTGAGGCGTTTATCCCTTGTTGTGGCACTGTCACTTTTGCCAGTACCACCCATGGCTCCTCTACTTTAATTTTTCATCATGACGGGAGAGTTGGGAGTTCTACTACTACTCGGTTCGGCTCCGGAGCATGGCCTTTCTGCAAGTGCAGTGGAAATAGGCAATGTGCTTGGCTTTCCCGTCACCAACTCAATGGTAGTCAGTTGGGTTGTTGCTCTTTGCCTAATCATCTTTGTTCGTATCGCGACGCGCCGGATGGACCAGGTTCCCAGCGGAGCTCAGAATTTCCTGGAGTGGCTGATCGAGAGTCTCTACTCGTTCCTTGAAGGAATTCTCGGCAAACACCTGGTGGCTCGAACCTTCTGGTTCTTTGCAACGGTTTTTATCTTCATTCTTTCCGCCAACTGGCTGGGCCTCATTCCCGGAGTGGGCACGATTGGATGGGGTCACGCTACCGGCAGCGGCTTCAAGATCGATCAGCCGCTCCTGCGCGGCGCCAATGCCGACGTGAATCTCACACTCGCAATGGCGCTTGTTTTCTTTGCTTGCTGGATCTTCTGGGCGCTTCGCGAAGTTGGACCATGGGGATTTCTCAAGGAACTGTTTGCCCCAAAAGGCGAGAGCACCGGCGTCTTGAAGATCGTTCTGGTGGTGGTGTTCTTTGCTGTTGGTTGTTTGGAATTGATTTCGATTTTGTTCCGGCCGGTATCTCTTAGTTTTCGACTGTACGGCAACACCTTCGCCGGAGAGAACATGTTGGAGACGATGGCTAACCTGGTTCCGAGTCTGGGCTGGCTGCTGCCGGTACCGTTTTATTTTTTGGAACTGCTGGTCGGTGTGGTTCAGGCACTCGTCTTTATGCTGTTGACGGCGGTATTCACGCTTTTGATGTGCCAGCACGGGAGTGAGGCGAGCCACACAAGCTGATCGTAAAAAAGGACGAAGGTTATGGAGGGAAATTTACACGTAGGTTTGGCGGCAATGGGCGCCGCCATCGCGGTGGGCATCATTGGTATGAGAGCTTCCGAAGCCGTCGCACGGAACCCGGAAGCGTCTACGAAGATCCTGGTCCAATCGATTCTCGCAATTGCCTTCGCTGAGGCGATAGTCTTCTACGCGCTGTTCCTCGTGAAGTAACTGGCTATGAATGCTCTTCTCTTGTTGACAGAAGTCGAGGGTGGCGGGCAAGTCGAGCAGATTGCCAGAACGTTTGGCGTTGACTGGTCTCATCTGATTGCACAGATAGTCAGCTTCTCCCTCGTTTGTGCCCTTCTCTATCTGTTCGCCTACAAGCCGGTTCTGAAAATGTTGGCGACCCGACGTCAACTGATCGCACAGGGCCTGGCGAACAGTGAAAAAATAAAAGCAGAGTTAGAAAAGACAGAAACCGCTCGGCAAGAAGTCCTGGGGCAGGCCAATGTTGAAGCCACACGGCTTATCGAGGAAGCCCGCGACGCTGCCGCGCGTCTGCGGGAGCAGGAAAAGCAAAAGGCCAACCTCGCCGCGAATCAGATCATAGCCAGGGCTCGCGACGATGCGGCTTCGGACCACACGCGAATGCTTGCGCAATTAAAACGCGAGGTGGGCCGGTTGGTGGTCCAAACGACGGCCGCCATTACCGGCAAAATTTTGACGACGGAAGATCAACAACGGCTGGCTGAAGAGACAGCGCGGGAGTTGGCGACGCGATGAACAACATCAAGCAGGTGAAGCGAAACGCGAGGCGGCTCTTCCATCGATGTCACTCCAATGGATCGCTGGATGAATATCTGGTTCGGCAGGTATTGCAACAGATGCTCGCATCGAGGCGCCGTGGTTATCTGGCGCTGGCAAACGAATTTGAGCGGCTGGTGCGACTCCATCAGTTGCAGCATACGGCTGAAATAGAGAGTGCCGCGCCGCTGACTTCTGACCTGCGTGCCGGCGTTCAGGCAAGTCTGAGTCAAGCATATGGCCCACATTTGAATACATCGTTCGTAGAGAACCCGTCATTAATCGGTGGCATGCGAATAAAGATCGGAAGTGATGTTTACGACGGAAGCGTTAAGGCAGGGTTAGCAGCACTGGAAAGACGCTTTTTTACTTCTTGAGGTGAGGGTCGATGGCTAACTTGTTGATGGAAATTGAAGCTCAGATCCTGGGAGCCAAAACCTCTGCCGCAAAACAGAATGTTGGCGTGATCCGCGAAATCGGCGACGGCGTGGCCAGAATCGAGGGTCTGAGCGATGCGATGCTCAACGAAATGATCGACCTGGGCCATGGCATCACCGGCCTTGCGCTTAATCTTGATGAGACTGAAGTCGGTGTCGTGATTTTGGGCGATTACACTCAACTCGAGGAGGGCGATGAGGTTCGCGCTACCGGAAAACTTTTACAGGCGCCCGTTGGAAAAGGTCTGCTTGGACGTGTGGTTAATACACTTGGCGAACCACTCGATGGCAAAGGTCCTATTGCTGGTGATGCCGCCTATCCGGTTGAGAAACTCGCACCCGGCATAATCAGACGCAGTCCGGTCAGACAACCGATGCAAACGGGCATCATGGCCATCGACGCGATGATCCCGGTTGGTCGTGGTCAACGTGAATTGATCATCGGCGATCGTTCGACTGGAAAAACAACCATCTGCATCGACACGATCATTAACCAAGCCCGGCTAAACAGTGCCGCTGAAGCTGCCGGCGATAATGACTTTCGTCCCCTCTATTCAATTTATGTAGCCATCGGTCAAAAACAGTCCAGCATTGCGCGAATTATTAGCGTGCTCGAAGAAGCAGGCGCGATGCCCTACACGATCATCGTCGCATCTTCCGCGTCTGACTCGGCAACAAACCAGTACCTGGCTCCTTTTGCAGGAGCAGCGATAGGCGAGTGGTTCATGGACCACGGCATGGACGCGCTGATCATTTTTGACGATCTCTCGAAACATGCTGTGGCTTACCGGCAGGTCTGCCTGGTTTTAAAACGGCCATCCGGCCGCGAAGCATATCCCGGCGACGTGTTTTATCTGCACAGCCGCTTACTCGAGCGTGCTGCACGTGTCGGAGAGAAGTATGGCAATGGCTCGCTCACGGCGCTTCCCATCATTGAAACTCAAGCAGGTGATGTCTCTGCTTATATTCCAACCAACGTCATCTCAATTACCGATGGACAGATCTATCTGGAAACGGATCTGTTCTATCAGGGTATACGCCCGGCGATCTCGGTCGGGCTTTCGGTTTCCCGCGTGGGCTCTGCGGCGCAACTGAAAGCAATGAAGCAAGTCGCCGGGCAACTCAAAGGCGATCTGGCGCAGTTCCGCGAACTGGCAGCGTTCGCGCAATTCGGTTCTGAGCTCGACGCGAAGACACAAGCGCAGATCGATCGAGGCAAACGTATCGTCGAAGTTTTCAAGCAGCCGCAGTACAGTCCGATTCCCGTTGAATTGCAAGTCGCAGTTCTGTGGTCGGTTCAAAAGGGTTACGTAGACGACGTACCGGTGGAACGGATCAAGGAATACCAGAATAAGTTGACGGAGTTTCTCACGGTACGCAAAACCGAGTTGCTGCAGAAGATCGCAAGGGAAAACTCGCTGAGCGATGCTCTTACCGCTGAACTTAAGGATGCTGTCGATGCTTTCAAACAGACGTGGAGATAAAGCATGAGCAGCTCCCGCGACATTCGCAGGCGCATTCGATCGATTGGAAGCACCGCGCAGATCACCAAAGCCATGCAGATGGTGGCCGCGTCGAAAATGCGCAAGTCCCAGGAGGCAGCACTCGCCGGACGTCCGTTTGTACGGTTGATCTATCGTTTCCAGCGCGAAGCTACATCCGGCACGCGAGAATTCAATCACCCGCTGGTCGAAGTTCGGCCGGTTCGGAAACGCGCAGTGATTTTGGTTGCGGCAGACAAGGGCTTATGTGGCGCGCTCAATAGCAACTTGTTTCGCATGGTCGCGCAATTCGATCCGGCTTCCACTGTTTTCATCACTGCCGGACGAAAAGCAGCGCAGTTCGTGGCCGCTACTCGCAGACAACTTATCGCCGAGTTTGCCTACGGCGACTCACCAACATACCCGGAAGCCCGGGCGATTGCCGCCTTTGCCCGCGGTCTTTTTTTGAAAAAAGAGGTTGACGAAGTGCGTGTGCTGGCCACTCGCTTCGTCAACACATTAACTCAGCATCCGGTTTCGCTTGAATATCTTCCGGTGGGTGAAATCAAAGGCGCGGAGATTCCCGGCGCTGAACGAGAGATGGATCTCGCGGTATCCAAAGAGACTCTGTTCGAACCAAATGCAGAGGCTTTTCTGAGCTATCTGCTCTCGCACTACTTAAACATCTACATCTATCAAGTGTTGCTGAACGCCAAAGCCAGCGAGCAAAGCGCGCGCATGGTTTCTATGAAAAACGCTACCGACAATGCCGAGAACCTAATCGACGACTTGACACTCGAGTACAACAAATTGCGCCAGGCCGGTATTACGAAAGAGTTGCTGGAGATCGCGGGAGGTCAGGCGAGTTAGGGGTTTAATTAAATTGCTAATTTAAATTCTTCTCTGTGCAATCAGAGAGAAGATGAGGAATTAAAGCAGGTGGTTTTATGGCTAAAGGCAAAGTCGTTCAAGTTGCTGGTCCAGTCGTAGATGTCGAATTTCCTGACAGTCTGCCCGGAATCTACAACGCGCTATCGGTTGAATATAAAGTCAAGGACCAACCGGTAAAGTTGACGCTCGAAGTGCAGCAACACCTCGGAGACAAGTGGGTACGAACGATTTCGATGTCCGGCACTGAGGGTCTCAAAAGAGGATTTGAAGTCGAGGACACCGGTGGACCAATGAGGATGCCTGTCGGTGAAGGCGTGATGGGCCGTGTGTTCGATGTCACTGGAAATCCTGTGGACGAGCGTGGGCCAGTCGAGGCTGAGAAATACTATCCGATCCATCGCCCCGCTCCGCTCTTAGTCGATCAATCCACTTCCCCACAGGTTCTCCCTACGGGAATCAAAGTAATTGACCTGATTTGCCCATTCCTGAAAGGCGGCAAGGTGGGTGCTTTCGGTGGCGCCGGCGTCGGTAAGACAGTTGTGATCATGGAGCTGATAAACAATATCGCCAAGCTTCATGGTGGTGTATCGGTTTTTGCCGGCGTCGGTGAGCGAACCCGCGAAGGCAATGATCTCTACAACGAAATGTCGGAAGCCGGTGTGATTAATCAGCAGGATCTCAAGTCATCAAAGATCGCTTTGGTGTACGGACAGATGAATGAGCCACCTGGAGCGCGTCTGCGTGTTGCACTTTCAGGGCTCGCGATCACCGAATACTTTCGCGACGAAAAGAATCAGGACGTATTGCTTTTTATTGACAACATTTTCAGGTTTTCTCAGGCCGGCGCTGAGGTCTCATCTCTGCTGGGCCGTACTGCAAGCGCCGTCGGATATCAACCGACACTCGCTGCCGAAATGGGCGCCCTGCAGGAGCGCATCACGTCTACAAAGAAAGGTTCGATCACTTCCTTTCAGGCAGTGTATGTGCCTGCGGACGACTTAACGGATCCGGCGCCGGCCACAACCTTTGCGCACCTGGACGCTACGATTGTTCTCGAGCGCGCTATTGCCGAGTTGGGTATCTATCCAGCAGTGGATCCACTCGCCTCAACTTCCCGTGCGCTCGAACCCGAAATTGTGGGACGAGAACACTATGAAGTAGCGCGACGCGTACAGGCAGTTCTGCAGCGCTATAAAGATCTGCAAGACATCATCGCGATTCTAGGCATGGATGAATTGTCGCCGGAAGACAAGACGACTGTTTTGCGAGCGCGCAAGATTCAACGTTTTCTCAGTCAACCCTTCAGTGTGGCCCAGGTGTTCACTGGCCGTGAAGGTAAGCAGGTTCCGGTGGCCGACACGGTGCGTGGTTTCAAAGAAATTCTTGATGGTAAGCACGACGATGTGCCCGAAGGGAACTTCTACATGAAAGGTGTGATCGAGGAGATCCGATGAAGACCTTAAGACTTCAAATCGTGACGCCTGAGGGAGTGGCTTATTCCGACGACGTGGAGTTGGTGGGATTACGGTCCGTTGAGGGACGGATTGGAATTCTTCCTCATCACACTCGTCTGATGACACAGATGCTTCCCGGTGAAATGCTCGTTCGCAAGAATGGGCGCGACGAGTTTCTTGCTGTTGGCGAGGGATTAGTGGACGTCACGGGCGAGCAAGTGTCGATCGCAACCGACATGGCTGTGGCCGCCGAAAGCATAGACGAAGCAAAAGCTGAAGAAGCGCGTCGACGCGCCGAGGCGCGGCTGAGCGACAAGATCTCTGACGAGGAACTGGCGTCAGTCAACGCCTCCCTGGCTCGTTCGCTGGCCCAACTTCATGTGAAGCGACGCCGGAGACATTAGAGTTCCGTCGCACACAAGTCCAAAGCAAAATGAGCGAAGATGTGCTCAAATCCGAAGCCTTTCAACATGCTGCGCTTACGAGTGAATCGTATCGCACGACGGGGTTACTGGGCCTGTTGGGCGCAGTCGCGATTTTCCTGATTCTGCGCGGTATCGCGACCGGAGATCTTCCACTCGTTGTCCTCCAATCCGTATTTCTCGCCTTTGTCATCGCTCACGAAGTAATGATGCTGCGCGCGATCAGGAAAGCGCTTCGAGAGGGAAGCGAAATCGCGCCGGAAAAGTGGGTGTTCAATGTTTTGCTCGAGAGCCAGATTCCAACAGTGGCACTGTTCTTCTTGCTGGGTGGACCATGGCTCAGCCCTTACCAGGCGCTGGTTGCTCCGGCGGTCCTGGTTTACTTCCTGCTCATAATTCTTTCGACGCTCAGGTTGAATCCGGCTCTTACGATATTAACCGGACTTCTTTCAGCCCTGGGTTACCTGTTTGTCACGGCCTACACGGCAATGCGATTTCAAAACACTGAAGCTCAGTCAGATGCTCTTCCTCTGACTGTTTACTTCATTTACGCGGGGGTGATCTTGACGGGTGGCATCCTCGCCGCCGTTGTCGCTGGTCGGATTCGAATCCACGTCGGAGCAGCTCTGAGAGAAGTCGAATTTAAGAACAAGCTCGAGCAAGTAAATCACGATCTCGATATTGCCAGATCGATCCAGCAGGATCTCCTTCCCGCTGAGTCACCTCGTTTGGAAAACTTCGACATCGCAGGCTGGAATGAGCCCGCCGATCAAACCGGAGGCGACTACTTCGACTGGCAATCCTTACCCGACGGCCGGCTCGCCATCAGTCTTGGAGATGCAACTGGTCATGGTATAGGTCCAGCGCTGGTGAGTGCCTTGTGCCGTGCTTATGCGCGAGCGAGCCTCGTGGTTGATGATGAGCATCATGACGTGCTCGATCGACTCAATCGCTTGCTGGCTGATGATCTATCTGCAAACCGGTTTGTAACGTTCGCGCTGATCTTTCTTGATCCAACAACATCAGAAGTGGAGATTCTGTCGGCCGGTCATGGGCCGATTCTCCGGTACAAGCACGCAACACACGAAGTTGAAAATCTCGAGGCTCAGGGAATACCTCTCGGAATGATCGCGGGAGTTACTTATGAGAAGGCGCTCGTAAGACGGCTCGCGCCCAACGACATGATCGTGCTGGTGACCGATGGTTTTTATGAATGGGAGAACGCGAACGGCGAAGAGTTTGGATTGAAGAGATTGGAATCCCAAATACTTGAATCACACGATTGCAGCGCTCAGGAACTTATCGCGAGATTGCGTTTTTCGGTTGAGGACTTCTGCGGCGGTACGGAACAGAAAGATGATCTAACCGCTGTTGTACTTAAGCGAAAAGCCGTAGTGACGCGGGCTGAGGAAAGTGTGGACCATCCTATTAGCTTGACGGCGAAAAGTGCTGTTTCCTGAAGACAAACCAATGGCTCTAACGTTGGTAAACCCGATAGAAAGGGCCGGGATTGTGCATAATCCCGGCCCTCGCTTCGTTAGCCCCTCAACTGGTTTAGTTCTGCGTAGCAAGCTCCGCATTAAGGCGCGCAGTTACTATCAGACGTGTCCTTGTCGGTAATTACAAAAGTGCTCTTTCTTTCAGACTCGATCTGAATCCCTGCCTGGCCCTGGTTAATGCAGTGGTTGAAATGGGCTTTAACTCGCTGTCCGGATTGATTGTCTTCGAGCAAGAGCAGACATCCTTGTTGGCTAAGCGTGCCTGTGCCGGTCAGGGTCAAACCGCCCCCATCACCCTGCGTAAATCTGTACTCGCCGGTAGTCGAGTTGAACTGGAATAAATCCCCATTGCCGTCATCTTTGAAGCAAACGTCGAAGCTGGAAAACACGATTTTGGCGACAAAACCGTCAGTGAACCCGCCCCCGAACACAGTCTGAAACGCGCCGGGAGTGGTCGGAAAATCGGCCGATCCCGTCAACCCCACTCCGGTCGACCCTGTGAGGTAAATGCTTCCCGCAGCGTCAACCGCTATCGAACTCCCGCTATCAAAACCACCGCCTCCGAGGTAGGTCGAGAACACGAGCCCTGTGCCGGTTGCGTTAAATCTGGTAATGAAAACATCACTGAAGCCCGCGTTACCGCTCTGAATTGCGTCCGGGGTTGTCGGGAAATTGGATGATTCGGTTGACCCTATAACGGATGCATTTCCTGCCAGGTCCAGCGCAATATCGAATCCGAAATCACTACCGTTCCCGCCAAGATAGGTTGAATAAACGAGGGCGTCTCCCGCCGTGCTCAATTCCGTGACGAACGCCTCCAGCCCGCCGGCGTTGACAGTCTGAAAAGCGCCCGCCGTAGTGGGGTAGTTTAACGAGTTGCTAACGCCTGACACGTACGCGTTGCCCGCCGGGTTAACTGCTATGCCATTGGCTGTGTCAGTATTACTTCCGCCCAGAAAGGTCGAGTAGACGAGCGCCGTGCCAGTCGCATTCAGCTTCGTCACAAACCCATCGATGTTGCCCCCGAAAGAAGTTTGAAACGCCCCCGGCGTGACGGGGAAGCCAGGTCCCGCTTGACCTGATACATAGGCATTGCCCCCTGAATCTATCGCAATTTCTATGGCGACATCGAACCCGCTTCCGCCCAAAAAGCTCGAGTAGATGAGCGCCGTGCCCGTTGAGTTCAGCTTCGTCACAAACCCATCGCTACTGCCCCCGGGTACAGTCTGGAAAGCGCCCGGTGTAGTCGGATAGTCACCATTAGCTTGCCCTGCGATATAGGCGTTTCCTGCCGAGTCTACGGCAATGCTGATGCCGATGATAGGGCCGAGGTACGTTGAATAGACGAGCGCGGTGCCCGCCGCGTTGAGCTTCATTGCAAATGCCTCGAACTCGTCGCTCCCGACCGGCGTGGTCCTGAATGCGCCGGGCGTAGTCGGGAGGTCGCCCGAACCGCTCAGTCCTGTAACATAGGCATTGCCCGCTCCGTCCACAGCGATGTCGTTGCCAGCATCCCTATCACTGCCACCAAAGTATGTCGAGTAGATGAGGGCCGTGCCCGTAGAATTCATCTTTGTCACGAAAGCGTCAGACTCGGCAATGCCGGCTTTCACAGTCTGGAAGGCGCCCGGCGTTACGGGGAAGTCTGTCGAGAGTGTGTTGCCTGTTATGTAGGCGTTGCCCGCTGAATCGACGGCAATGCTGTCGCCTCTATCGTTGCCGCTGCCTCCGAGGTAAGTAGAAAAAGCAAGGGTGGGGTCAATGACCAGTGGTTTGCTTCTATCATAATTCGCGATTTGAAATGCTATCTGTTTCTTGCCTTTGATGAGGTAACTGGCCGGTATAATTCGCCTGGCATCGTTAATCTGCTGATATACAACGGGCCTGCTTTGTCGAATCTCTCCCGCATCCATGCGCAGTATCAGATCACCTTTCTCGTCTACGCGCATGTCGGTTATACCGTCAAATGCGAGTGCTATGACGCCAGGATCCGCGCCGGGAGAAACGATGAAATCGTATTCCAGGAGGTTCTGGTTTCCATAAAAAACAAGGTCAACCCCAGGGTATACGCCTGAATATTTTACCTTCGCGTAATTCGGGACGTTTGTCCTCCACTTTCGCGGATCGCTGCCGATCAGATAGTTGGTCCTGGTGATCAGCCGTTCGAGCCCGGTTAGATTTGCCGCGGCGTTGCCGCCCAGCAGAGTTGCCTGTAGCAGAGAGGCGGCTGCGCGTGACTGAAACCTGGATTCTTTATTCTTGTTGGCCGGGTCCGCAACGGCCAGGGTGAATGTAGTCGGGGCAAGCGCGAGGCTATAGCCGCTTCCGCGAGATGTGAACTTTACCTTTTTGTCGGCTTGTCCGTGATTAGCCACAAAGCTCAATGGGATCTTAGAGTAGGCCTCCTTAACCCTTGCTAAGTCATGACGAAAGGCTGGGGCTTTATCGTCATAGCCTGACAAAGAATAAACATGGACCGAGGCTATGTTTAAAAGCCCTGTCAGGCCGAGTAATAGAACCAGTAGGCGCGAAATCGTATAGGTTGTCTTCATTGTGGGAGTTCTCCTAATTAACCCGGAGGGTTGATTTCTGTCACAGGGTTTCAATCCTGAATGGTGTTGAGGTAATCGTTCGTAATGTTAACCCTTTAACGAGCGCCGGGCAATCCCTTGTCTCGGAAGTCATCATCACTGTTGGACACAGTCAGTCCGTGACGCGCCGTCAGGTCGCACGTGATGGCATCAATACCTTAAGAGTTTCGTATGCGCGAGACTCACCCGACGCTACCGCGTTACGGTACTGACCTTATCCAAGTGCGTCTCTGAACTTTTGAGGCAAGGCTGGATTTCCTCATGCCCCGGTCGTGGCGCGTTTTTCGATCTTGGCCCACGTATCGCGAAGACCAATGGTCCGATTGAACACCAATCGCTGGCCCGAGTCGCGATCAACGCAATAATAACCAAGACGCTCAAACTGATACTTAGTCCCAGGCGCTGCGTCTCTCAAACTCGGTTCTACTTTGCAATCGTGCAGTACCTGCAATGACTCAGGATGCAGATTCGCCGTAAAATCCTGTCCTTCTGCGACGTCGTTAGGATCCTCTTTAACAAAAAGGTTGTCGTAGAGACGAACCTCCGCTGATAAAGCGTGGGCCGCTGAGACCCAGTGAATAGTCGACTTCACCTTTCGACCATCAGGCGTGTTACCGCCGCGTGTAGCCGGATCGTAAGTGCAACGAAGTTCTACAATCCTGCCGCTGCTATCTTTGATAACTTCTTTGCAGGTGATTAGGTAAGCATAGCGGAGACGCACCTCGCGACCAGGGGCGAGCCGGTAAAACTGCTTCGGCGGGTCTTCACGAAAATCATCTTCTTCAATATACAGCGTCCTCGAAAAAGGAATCGTCCTGGTTCCTGCGGAGCTATCTTCGGGGTTGTTGATAGCCTCCATCTCTTCCACCAGGTCGTCAGGGTAGTTTTCGATAACTACGCGTAATGGTTTCTGCACACACATCACCCGCGGAACGATGCGATTCAAGTCCTGGCGCAGAAAATACTCGAGTTGCTGTAACTGAGTAATGCCATTCGTCTTCGACACGCCAACACTCGCGCAGAAGTTGCGGATCGCTTCTGGCGTGTAACCGCGCCGGCGCATGCCCGAGAGCGTCGGCATACGCGGATCGTCCCAACCTTCGACATGTCTTTCTTCAACCAACTTCAGTAGCTTGCGTTTGCTAAGCAGAGTGTGGGTGAGGGCGAGGCGGTCAAACTCGTATTGCCGCGAAGGAAATATGCCAAGCTGTTCGATAAACCAATTATATAAAGGACGATTATTCTCGAACTCCAGAGTACACATGGAGTGCGTTACGTGCTCGATAGAATCCGACTGTCCGTGCGCGTAATCGTACATCGGGTAAATACACCACTCGTTCCCCGTACGATGGTGGTCCATGTGCAGAATTCGATACATGACCGGGTCGCGCAGGTTGAGGATCGGAGAGGTCATGTCGATCCTGGCACGCAGGGTTCGCGAACCGTCCGGGAACTCCCCCTTTTTCATGCGTTCAAACAGATCGAGATTCTCTTCAACAGAACGGTTGCGGTATGGGCTTTCCCTGCCCGGCTCGGTTAACGTGCCGCGATACGCGCGAATTTCATCAGCGCTGAGATCGCATACGTAAGCTTTTCCGGCCGTGATCAACTGAATGGCCCATTCGTACAGTTGTTGAAAGTAATCCGAGGCGTAGTAGAGGCCGTCCCATTGGAAGCCCAACCACTGCACGTCTTCCATGATGGCGTTAACGTACTCTGTTTCTTCTTTTGACGGATTAGTATCGTCGAAACGCAAATTGCACTTGCCGCCAAACTCCGCCGCTAATCCGAAATCGAGGCAGATGGCTTTGGCGTGGCCGATGTGCAAGTAGCCGTTTGGTTCCGGAGGAAATCGGGTTTGTACCCGTCCTCCATACTTACCGCTCTTGATGTCCTCGATGATGATGTCTCTAATAAAATTCGAAGGGCCTTCAGTGCTCATAAACTCATGATAGTTGATAACGGATTCAGCGACAAAAAGGCGCCAGCCTGCGAAGCAGGCAAGCATATAGCCTGGGGCGCAAGCCCCAGGAATAGAATTGCGAGCCCATGAAATGGGCGGCAGCCCTAACGCTTAATTGCCGGGATTATTGTCTGTCGCCCGCATTCGCGGGCTGAAATTCTTCTAATCACGTTGACCTAGGGTTCCGCTCGCAAAGCCTCGCTCCACCCTAGGCTTTATGCTTCCGCCTGCTCCGCAGGCTAACGCGTTTAGGTGAGTGCTCTGACACGTCTTAACAACTCCTCCTCGCCGATGTTTTGCGCCACCAGAAACAGTTCCGGACTTTGTGTCAGTCCGGTCAGCAGGATTCTGATCACATTGCTCACGTGACTAATCGACCCGGCAAAACGGCCTGGATCTTTCTTAAATTGTCCGGCAGTGGGTGCGAATCCGTGGGCGCCAGCCAGTCTGCGGATCTGTTCAAACCAGGTCTCTTTGTCGTCTTCATGTTGATATGAGTCAGCGAAGTCTTTGGCTAACTTAACCACCATGTCTGGTGCGACTGGAGCAAAGCGCGCGTCTGACGGATCGGTGACGAGTGGAAACAATTCCTTGAAATATAATCCGTACGCCCCGCGGAATTCGGACCACTTCGCCAGATCCTTTCGTTGCAACACGCCCGGCTGTCGCTCGTTCGCAAAGATACGGCGCGCTACGGCCGAATTCACAGACAGTATTTCGTGCAATTCAGCATCGTAATCCCTGGCCCAGGCGAGCAGACTGTCCAGCGCTACGTCAGCCGGCAGTTGCGCAATGAACTCGCGACTGATTGATTCCAGTTTCACGAGATCGAAGATCGGGCCGGCTACTCCGCAATCACTGAGGCTAAGAGCGGACGAAGCAGACTCTTCGAACGTCATCTCAGCAAACCTGCTGTTGGCGAGTCCTCTTAAATAGTGCTGCACCGCACCTGCGGGATAACCCGATTTGATATAGAACTCTACATCAGCCTCGTTATCTCGCTTACTCAGTTTCCGCTTGCTCGTCCCGTCGAATTTCATCAGGGGAGCGATATGAGCATAAGGTACTGGTTCGAAACCGAGCGCCCTAAATAATTGCAGGTGTACCGGCACCGAAGAGATCCACTCCTCGCCACGAAGCGCCACGTTGACTCTCATTAAATGATCGTCAACAGCATGGGCAAAGTGATACGTGGGAAGTCTTGGAGATTGGTCGCTGCTCTTCAAGAGCACGATATCGTTTATGTTGTCCTGATGTTCGATTCGTCCGCGGATCAGATCGACGAACTCAACTCGCCCCGGTGGACCATCCGGCGAACGAAAGCGGATCGTGTACGGCTGTCCAGCTTCGAGACGAGCGGTTACCTCAGCTTGTGAGAGATTCCGGCAGCGCGCCCATTCGCCGTAGTAGCCGGTGTGGGCCTTTGCCGCCAGTTGCTGTTCCTGCATCCGGGCCAGCTCTTCACGAGTGCAAAAACAGGGATACGCGCCACCGCGCCGCAGCAGCTCTCGCGCGTACGTGTGGTAGATCTGCTCGCGCTTTGACTGTTCGTAGGGTCCCCATTTCGAATTTGAATCGTTCTCGTCTGACTCTATATCGAAGTACTTGAACGCACGTTCGAATTGTTCGCGCGAACCCGCGACTTCTCGCGCCTGATCGGTGTCTTCGATTCTAACGAAGTACACGCCAGCGGAGTGATGGGCCAGGTTCTTGCCAAGGGTTGCGATATAAACTCCGCCAGTGTGCAAAAAACCTGTCGGGCTGGGAGCAAAGCGAGTCACGATCGCCCCGGGCGGAAGATCGCGCGGAGGGTATTGCGATTCCCAGTGTGAGGGCTCGGGCAGTGCGGTATCAAATAACGAATTAATCAAATCAGTAGTCAGCATAAATCCATTTGAAGGCGGTGCCGCATGCTAACACTGTGGTCTACTCATTGTCATCTAACAGGCAGCCCTCCAACTCGGCAACTGTTTGCCACAAAAAGGCACATAAGAAGCAGAAGTTTGTTCGATCTTGCCGGTTTCAAGAGGACGCGGTTCGGGCGCGATGTAGCACTCGGCTTCGCACTCCTCCCGGCGAGCCTCGTGTTCTTTTTTGGTGGAATCTACGCGGCCAGTTGGCTATTGTACTGGAGGCTCGCCCCGCCGTATCTCCTTGGAGACTTGCCATTACCAGCGGCTCTCTACGGCATGCTGGTGTGGCCGTTCATCTGGGGGCTGACCGAACAGATGACTTATAACGCGTACCTGGTGTCCCGCTTCCAGGTTCTTTGCGGAGTACGAGCCTGTCGATTGCACTTGTAGCGTTCGCCTGGTCGGCGCAGCATGTTGTCATGCCGTGG